>JBGSPZ010000032.1:0-7943 GCA_041738375.1 Parerythrobacter sp.
GTCGCGCCGATGATCGCCGCGATAGTCGCGATAGTCGCGCGTATCGTGCCGATCCCACCCGCCCTGCGGGGCAGCTGCAACGGTAGGGGCGGCGAGCCCGATGGCCAGCGGGGCAGCGAGGCTGGCGGCGATGAGCTTGAACTTGGTAGTCATGATTCGGTCCTTTCTTCGTCCACCCGTTCATAAAATAGCCTACTTTAATGAACAGGAAGCGAATGGGCCGGTCGGATTGCCGACAGGATCGCGAAAGCGGGTCCTTTGGGTAACAGGGGACGACGAACCGGGGATTTTGCGAATAAGTCATGGAATCGTAAGCAAGCTGTGCCTAACTTACAGCCATGTCAGCAAAGCCCTTTACCTTCCCCATCCGCGTCCTGCCCGAAGACATCGATTTCATGGGGCACGTGAACAATGCGCGCTATCTGGGCTGGGTGCAGGATGTCGTCCTCGCGCACTGGAACAAGCTTGCCCCGGCGGAAGAGGTCGCGAGCAAGGCATGGGTCGCGCTCAAGCACGAGATCACCTATCGCCGCCCGGCTTTCCTCCATGACGACGTGATCGCCGAAACAGTGCTGGAGAAGATCGCCGGAGCGCGCAGTTTCTACAACACGGTGATCCGCCGGGGCGAGGAAATCCTCGCCGAGGTCCAGAGCATGTGGTGCTGCATCGACGCCGAGAGCCTGCGCCCCGCACGCATCAGCCGCGATGTGGCGGAAAAGTACTTCGGCCTCCCGCGCAACCAGGAACCCTATACCGAGGGGTGAAGCGCACGAGCTTTGCGGTCTCGGACTCCATCGGATATAGGGGTGCGATGAATCGAACTCGACTGTTTGCAGCGCTTGTCGCGCTGATCTCGACTCCGATGTTGGCCGGATCGCCGTTGCACGCCGAAGGGGCCGAACTCTCTGCTGAAGATCGCCAGCAGCTCGACGAGGCCCTGAGACTCGGCACCGATATCTTTCGGTACGACCAAGCAGCGTGGCATACGACCGACGCGATGGTCGAGGATATCGGCGACCCGGCGAAAGTCGGCATTCGCGGCTGGGTAATCGACGAGATCGATGGCACGCTCAAGGTCATCTATTTCCGCGTCGATGACGGTGTCTATCGACCCGCCTATTCGGCAAGCTATGACGGAAACACCGTCGGGGCTCGCATGGTGCATGGAGCCGACAGTGACCCCCTCGAACCCCGGCTGGTCGAGCAGGCAGAGGCTCGCCTTGCCCCTTCCGATTTTCAATTCATGCGCTGCAGCAAGCAAGCTTTCAACACGGTAGTATTGCCTTCGGGCAAGCCGAACGGCGGCCACTACGTCTATTATCTGGTGCCGCAGCCCGATCTGGAGACGATCGCATTCGGGGGCAACTATCGGTTCGAAGTGGTCGATGGTAAGGTGATCGCCGATCGGACCTTCACCAGAAGCTGCATCTCGCTCGGCGCGGCGGCTGGAAGCAAGGGCGAAAAACTCGCGGCGATGACGATTTCGCATTTGCTCGATCCGGTACCAACCGAGCTTCATGTCTTTGCCGTGTATACCGCCCGCATACCGATTTTCGTGCTTACTACTGACAGCAATCTGCTGTGGGAGATCGGGGTCACGGAGGGCACAGCCAGCGCCCGCATTGTGCGGCGAATGTGATGACCTTGCTCCCCGCCGTACTCGTCATCCTCGCCACCGTCCTCGCGATGGAGTTCGTCGCGTGGTCGAGCCACAAATACATCATGCACGGCTTCGGCTGGGGCTGGCACCGCGACCATCACGAGCCACATGACAACATGTTCGAGAAGAACGACCTCTATGGCGTGGTCGGGGCGGCAATGAGCATTTCGATGTTCATGTGGGGCAGCCCGCTGGTGGCGGGTGCCTCGGCATGGCCGCCGGCCACCTGGATCGGGATCGGCATATTGATTTACGGCATCATCTACACGCTGGTGCACGACGGGCTGGTCCACCAGCGCTATTTCCGCTGGGTGCCCAAGCGCGGCTATGCCAAGCGGCTGGTGCAGGCGCACAAGCTGCACCACGCCACGATCGGCAAGCAGGGCGGGGTGAGCTTCGGTTTCCTTATCGCGCGCGACCCGGCGAAGCTGAAGGCGGAACTGAAGATCCAGCGCGAAGCAGGGATTGCCGTGGTGCGCGATTCGGTCGGGGCGTGATGACGCTTTTGTAGGAATAGGGCGACACCTGTCACCCTGTTGGATTTTTCAACTATCTGATTTCGGGACATTTTCCCAATCCTACAGGGTGACACCTGCAGCGCGAAAATGCGAATCAGCAGTCCAGACTGCGACGGCATAGGCCGGCGTTTTCGGTTACGATGGGAAAGAGCGGCACCACTGTACCCGATCGCGCGCATGTAGGAAAATCACTAACGCACTACTCGTTGCGCGTCGCGATCCAGCTTCCGGCCACCACCAGCACGGCCACCGATATCCAGTACCACGGGTGGCCGAGCGTGTACCAGGTGACCACCGCGCCCACCGTCATCGCGCCGATAGCCATCACCTTGGCGCGGCGAGAGATGGCCCGCCGTTCGGTCCAGTCGCGCACTTGCGGGCCCCATTGCGGATGGTCGAGGATGCGGCGCTCCCATTCGGGATTGCTCCGCGCAAAGCAGAATACCGCCAGCAGAAGGAACGGCACCGTCGGCATGATCGGCAGCGCCGCGCCGACAGCGCCGAGCGCGACCGCGATGATACCCCCCGCCAGATAGAGGCGGCGCATCGGCCTATCCCTTCGCGATCCGGGCTGCGTGTTCCTGCACCAGCGCGATCATGTTGGGCACGCCTTGGGTGCGATTGGAAGAGAGCTGGTTTCTGAGGTCGAACGGCTCCAGCGCGTCGGCGATATCCAGCGCAGCCACTTCGCTGGCGGGCCGGTCCTGCACGGCCGAAACCACCAGGGCGACGATGCCCTTGGTGATCGCGGCATTGCTGTCAGCAAGGAAGTGCAGGCGGCCTTCCGCCTCTGTAGGATAGACCCACACGCTCGCCGAACAGCCGCGCACCAGCGTCGCATCGGTCTTGAGCGCATCGGGCATGGGTTCGAGTGTGCGGCCGAGCTCGATCAGCAGCCGGTAGCGTTCGTCGCCTTCGAGGAATTCGTATTCTTCGGCAATATCGGCGAGCGTGCGCATCGGGGGGCAAGTAGGGATTGCACAGCGAAAACGAAAGGCCATGATCGCCAGATCAACGGCATTCTTTCGTCATTGCGAGGCCGGAGGCCGTGGCAATCCAGCGGCATCTGCGCCGCGCTCTGGATTGCCGCGCGACCTTTGGTCGCTCGCAATGACGGGGTTGGAGAGGATTCCGGTGCTCGACGGGATGACGCAACGCGGTCAGCCGTTGATCCCGCCCGGCCGGGTGAGAACGTAGTAGATCACATAGAACCAGCTAAAGATGCCGTGCACTATCGCCCAGACGACCGACTGGTGCAGGCTCCAGCTGATGGCGACCGCGATCGCGCTGCCGAGACCGATCCCGGCGCGTGTGGCATCGCTGCCCTTGCTCACAAGTCGACCCCGCTGGCGATGGCTTCCAGCTTGCGCAGCCGTTCCTTGAGGTCGGCAATCTCGATCCGCGCGGCGCCGACCGGCGAGCCGTTTTCCATTTCGGGCACGCGGTGCATCCCGCGTTCCAGCTCATGCTCTTTCAGCGTCAGCCAGCCTTGCCAGCAGCGCATCGCGGTGAGCGCGAAGATGGTCAGGCCCGCAAGGGTCGACAGCGCAATGATCATCTGTTCGGTCATGTCCAACTCCTCCCTTGCAACCAGGGGACTTCGGTTACTTGTCGCGCAGCTTCTCGATCTCGTCGGCGATCGATCTGGCCTCGCGGTTGTCGACGGTGATGCGTTCGAGCACCTTGACCCGTTCGCGCAGCGCCTCGAGCTCGCGCTCGGTCTCGGGATCATGCCGCACCGCGCGCCGGTCATCCGCGTGGCCCGGGTCCGCCGGTCGCTCGTCGTTCGAGCTGTCGCGCATTCCGCGCACGGTCCGGTTGCGCTCGATCACGATCATCACGATCGCGAAGAGCAGCAGCACGATGGGCCAGTTGATGTTCACGCCGATATCTCCCGGTTGGCGGTGCGGAGCTCGATGGAATCGAGATCGCGCAATTGTTCTATCTGCGCGGCGAGATCATTGCGGTTCTCGGTCGCAATGCGCTCGAGCACACGAACCCGCTCTTCGAGCCTGCGGTAGTCATCGGGTGCGATTCCGCCGCCGCTAGTAACGACCGAAGCCATACGTTCCTTGTGGTCGAGCTGGCGGTTCACGATGCTTCTGACACCCTGAATCACGACCAGCGCAGTCAGGGTAATGAAGCCGAAGATGATGAAGAGCTCGCCCATTTATGCGCTCCTTTCCGGCACGCGCCCGTCGATCATGTCGAGATCGCGCAGCTGTTCGATCTGGGCGGTCAGGTCGCTTGGCTTTTCGGTCGCGATGCGTTCGAGCACGCGCAGGCGTTCCTCGATCTGCGGCATCCCCGCGATCCGCTGCCGCCCTTCGGCTTCCGCCAGCTTGACCTGCAGCTCCATTTCCTTCTCGCGGTGCTTGAGCCGGCGGTGATAGGCATCGAGCAGGATGCCCGCCCCGCTGATCAGCCCGATCACGAGCGCGCAGAAGGCGATGGCTTCGGGCATGTTCATTGCACGCGGTCCTTGCTTTCGAGGCGCGAGAATTCATGCGTCAGCTGGTATCCGCTGTCGGTCACGATGCGTTCGACATTGGCCAGCCGGTCCTTCATCGAACCGAGTTCGGCGCGGAGTTCGGCGTTTTCCTGGGTCAGCAGCTTGACCCTCTCGGCGGTCTGGCCGTCGGTGCTGGGCTTCAGGGACTGGCCCCACATGCCCTCCAGCGGATAGCCGTGTTTGATCTTGAGCCTTGTGGTATGGATCCATCCGAAGGTGCCCGCCGCGCCGAGCGCCAGCGCACCGCCGATGATCCACGGCAGATGGGGCAGGAATTGAGCGACTTCGGGGTCCATCAGACCTGTTCCTTCCTTGCGATGTCGAGCGGCACGCCGCTGTCTGTTTGCGGGCGGCTGTCGCGCAGCGCCTCGATTTCCTCGCGCAGGCCGTAGCCGCGGTCGGTGACGATCTTTTCCAGTACGACCATGCGGTCCTGCATCTGGTCGATTTGGCCTTTGAGCGCAGCGTTCTCCTCGCGCAGCTTCTCTGCTTCGCGGCTGTCGGCGCGCTTGGTCTTGCCGCCCCACTCGTCTTCCAGCTCGTAGCCGTGCCTGGCGCGGATCCAGTTGTTCGCCAGCCAGCCGAAGGTGCTGAGCGCGATGATCGCGATGACAAAGGTCGGTCCTCCCCAGTCCATCACACGCGCTCCCTGCTTTCGAGGCCGAGCGGTACACCGCTGTTATCGTCCTCGACCCGGCGGGCATCGCGCAGCGCCTCGATCTGGGTCGCGACATCGTATCCGCGATCGGTGATGATCCGTTCGAGTACGCGGACGCGCTGCTCCAGCTCTGCCGTATGCGCGGCATATTGCGCCGCCTTTTCCGAGCTCATCTCGGCTGTCGCGGCGATGCGCTTTTCTTCCAGCTTCTTCTGGCTACTGATCCACACGATCCCGAAAACCATCAGGAAGGGTGCAGAAACCGCCACCAGTCCAATCAATTCGCCCATTGTCTTTGCTCCCTTGCGCGCGTCAACGCAGCGCTTCGATTTCTTCTGCCGTCCGCCGTGCCGGGTCGGTGGCGATGGTTTCGAGCACCGCCAGCCGGTCCTGCAGCATGGCGACGGTTTCCTTCAACTCGACCTTGTCGGCTGCGAGCTGCGCTTCCTTGTCGCTGCGGCCGTATTTGATCTCGGCCATTTTGCGGCGGTGCTTGAGCACGGTGTCGACTATTCCCCATGCCGCCGGTCCACCGAAGATAAACGCGAACATCACCGCGATCATCCAGCCTTCCATCGCACCGTCTCCCTGTGTGCGGTTCAGCGCAGTCGCTCGATTTCGGCGGTCAGGCGCGGATTGTTGTTGACGTAGTAGCTTTCCACCTCCGCCAGCCGGCGGTCCACGTCGCGCATCTGGCTGCGGATTTCCCGTGCCGTGCGCTTCGGGTTCTGCCGCACGCGCTGCCAGTATTTCTGCTCCTGCGCGTCGGCATAGAGATGCGCCGGCTTCTTGTTCAGCAGCACCGCTATGATGAAATAGACCAGGATGATTATTGGTCCTGTGATCCCAATCAGCGCCAGCGCGGCGAGGCGGACCCAGATCGCGTTGACTCCGCTATACTCGGCGATCCCGGCGCACACGCCCTTGATCTTCTTCTGGTACGGATCCCTGTACAATGTCATGCGCGGACTGTTCACCGGCGTTCCCCCTTCTGTTCGGCCAGCAGGCGATCCAATTCGCGCAGCGGCTGGTTGTCGATTTCGCGGTTCGGCAGGAGCCGCGTGTTCTCGAAATCGGGATGGTCGGAAGCGACTAGGCGTTCGACCGTGTCCATTCTCTCGTCGAGGCGCTTGGCGAGCTGGTACAGATCGTCGAGCAACGCTTCGTCGTCGGTGGTGATCGTCGCGGCGGTCTTCCACTTGGTGATGTAGTGCAGGATGATCCAGATGATCGCCGCAATGCCTGCAAATACTACGAAAGCTTCTTCCACGGCCTAGCCCTCCTTGGTGTCGTCGCTCATGCCGAGCGCGCGCTTCATTTCGGCGAGCTCGTCGTCGATCTTGTCGGCCCCTTCGAGCGCTGCGATCTCGTCGGCCAGGCTCGGCGTTCCGGTCCCGTCCGCAATCGCCAGCGATTCTGCGCGGCCTTCGGCGTAGTCGACCCGGCGTTCGAGCTGGTCGAAGCGGCTGAGCGCATCGTCGGTCCGCTCGTGCGTCATCAGGCTGCGCAGTTTGACCCGGTTTTCCGCGCTTTCGAGGCGTGCGGCGATCGCGGTTTGGCGGCTGCGCGCTTCGCGCAGGCGGCTCTGCAGCTTCTCGATGTCCTTCTCATAGGCCCGCAGCGCATCGTCGAGCACCGCGATCTCCGCCTTGAGCTGGTCCGACATGTCGGCGGCCTTCTTCTTCTCCACCAGCGCGGCACGGGCGAGGTCTTCGCGGTCCTTGCTCAACGCCAGCTGCGCCTTTTCGGACCAGTCTGCCTGCAGCCGGTCGAGCTTGACCGTCGCGCGATGCATTTCCTTCTGGTCGGCGATGGTCCGCGCGGCGCTGGCGCGGACTTCGACCAGCGTTTCCTCCATTTCGAGGATGATCATGCGGATCATCTTGGTCGGATCGTCCGCCTTGTCGAGCATGTCGTTGAAGTTGGCCGCGATGATATCACGGGTACGGCTGAAAATTCCCATGAAGGGTACTCCGGAGTTGAAGACGTCTTGAATCCGGTCGCGGGTGGAAGGCGACTGGGTTGGAGTCGGGCTCTGGCGGAGGCGTTCGACCTCCGCTTCGAGCCGCGAAAGAGGGTTGCGGACCGGAGCGCCACCGAAAGCCATCGGGGACGCGGGGGACTGGATGCGCTGGGCTTTCACGGGACGCTCCGGGCCTAGGGGGTTCTTGTCGGCGACCACGATCACGCCAGCTCGACGACCTCGTGCCGCACTTCGGCAGCCTGGGCGGTGGAGCTTACCTGCATCTGCGTGCTGAGCGCGACGAAGGCGCACATCGCGGCGACGCTGGCAATCGCGGCCTGACCGAGTTTGGTCTGGAAGAAGCGGCGATCGTACATGGTTGTTACCTCCTGATTGGTGTTGTTCACCTTTCAGCAAGCGGCGTGCCAAACTCGAAAACACATGCAATTGCAGAGGTTTGCAAGTTTTCGACGAACGACATGTTGGTGTGTATTGCCATGAATTGGGAAAAATCCCTATATCTTGGTGCATGGAGCGGGAGAACCAGTTCATCGGCCAGTCCGGCGCGTTCCTCGACGCGGTCGAGCGGACCAGCCGCGCGGCCCCGATGCGCCGTCCGGTGCTGGTCATCG
>JBGSPZ010000059.1:0-5195 GCA_041738375.1 Parerythrobacter sp.
GCCGCCGCCGCTGCACGCCGCGACGAGCGCGGCAGCCAGGGCGGCGGCGAACAAGCGGATCATTGCACGCGCACGCTTTCGATCCCGCGCGCTTCGAGCAGGTCCTGCACGCTCCGTTCACCCGCCAGATGACCGGCGCCGACCGCCACGAACACCGAACCCGGCGTGTCGAGGCGGGTGTCGATCCATTCGGCCCAGTTGGCATTGCGGTTGTAGAGGAGCGCCTCCGCGAGATCCGGATCGGCCTCAAGCCCTTCGTTCATCACCTCTGCCAGACCGTCGGGATCGCCCGCAACCCATTCGGCAACCATTGCATCGAGAATGGCTTTTGCTTCGCCCGTCTGTTCCGCGCTGGCAAGCATGAAGTCGATCTGATCTTCCATCGGCATGCCGTCGAAAATGCCGATCTGGAACTCGATCGTTTCCAGCGCGCCCAGCTCCATGTCCGCTCCGGCCAGTGAGAGAAGCTGCTTCTCAACCCCGGCATCGGGCGAGTAGCCCTGCTGCATGAGCGGCAACAGTGTCAGCGTCAGCCCGGCCATCCACGGCTCGAACTGGTCGAACGCCTCGACGGGAAGACCCAGACCGGTCATCGCTGCATCGTATTTGCCCAGTTGCTCCTCGTCGAGCAGCGAGCGCAAGGTCGTGTCCTTGGGCAGCATGCCGGCCGACAGGGTATATTGCTGCATTCTGGCTTCGGCGTCCGGCCCCATCGGGATTTCGGTGACCAGCATGTCCGACCCTTCGAGCGCGCTGCGAACGGGGCCAGTGTACCATTCGATGCCTTCGGGCAGGGCGTGGACGGTACCGAACAGGTAGATGGTGGTATCCTCGTCCGACACTTGCCACAGGGCCGGGCCGGCGGGAGCTGCAGGCGCTTCGGCAATGGCGGGAGAGGCAAGCAGCAGAGCGAAGCCCGAGGCGGCGGCGGCGAGCGTGGTCTTGAGGGTTTTCATCGAGGGGGACCTTTCACAGGAGAGAGATTGAGGGAAAGTGAATGCGATCAGCGCAGGCCGAGCTTGCGCAGGCCGTAAGCGGCTAAGGTGAACAGGAACATGGCGAGCACGATGGCAGGTGCAGTGGGGTAACCGGTCAGACCCAGGTCAGCGAAGAAGAACCACCCGCCGAACAGGCTGACCCCGCCGTACAGCCCGAACAGATGCGCCCACAGATTATCCATCAGGTCGAGCTCGTCGATCCGGCGGAAGTAGTCTCGGGTCATCCAGCCCAGCAGAACGATCACCACGATGCAGGCAGCCACCGGCAACCAGAGCGGGATCGTGCCGTTCGTATAGGCTCCGGCCAGATAGCCGCTGACGAGTCCGGCTATCACCGAACCGGCGAAGGCGAGGGCGAGATACCGCCACCAGGCATGGCGGCGCTTGCGCAGGCGCTCCTCGCCGGAAGCGAGAATATCACTGTCCGTCATGGAAAATCTCCTCGATGGGCATGTTGAAGAGGCGGGCGATGCGGAAAGCGAGCGGCAGCGACGGGTCATGCTTGCCGGTCTCGATTGCATTTACCGCCTGACGAGAGACATCGAGCCGACCGGCCAGTTCGGCCTGGCTCCAGTTGCGCTCGGCGCGCAGGACCTTGAGGCGGTTGTTCACGCCGGCCCGCAACGACCCGCCGACCGCTGGCCGAACATTGCGTCTTTTCGTCCTGGTTTGGTCATGACATCCTTCCAATATGTAAGGTGTGCATGACTATATGTCGCGATTCGGCGACATTGTCAACACTACCTTACATATTGACATGAGTTACTGACACGCAGCTGTCCCCGTCAGCCGTCCCGACCGGCCAGCGGGCCGACGCAATCAGTTGATTCGACTGGCCTCCAGGCCGCGCTCTTCGAGCATCCGTAGGACCGACACCTCGCCTTCGAAATGCCCGGCCCCGACCGCGAGGAGGATCGTGCCGGGCTTGTCCATCCGTTTGTCGAGCCACTCGGCCCAGGCGCGGTTGCGGTCCTCCAGCAGCACTTTCGACATCGCCAGGCCGAGCGGGCTGTCATCGAACATCGACTGCTCGCTGACGACACCTTTCGCCCAAGCGTGCTCCATCGCGAAGGGTGCGAGGGTCGCCTCGCTACCGCCGTCCTGCGAAAGGGTGTCCGCACCGCCGGCCTCCAGCGTCAGGGATTCGAAGTTACTGCCGTCCCATGCTGCGAGGTCTTGCTCGAGCGCTCTGATGATCGTCGCCTCGTCGATGCGCAGCAGCGCGACCATTACGTCTGCGGAGTTTTCGATCGAACCAACCGGCTTGCCCAGTTCGGCAAACTCTGCCGTCAGCACGGTTTCGACCCCGAACTCGCTCATCGATCCTTCCATCGCGCTGGCGTTCAGCCCAACGCCCATCAAGGCGAGGATCAGCGGCATGGTATCGAATTCGAACGGATCGACACCGGCCATCCGCCCGAGCTTGAGGAACTTCTTGGCATTTTCGGGTGCCATCCGGTCGGAGGTAGGCTCGCGCGAGAGCATGGTCTCGATCATTTGCGGCAGCATCGCCTCGAGCTGGGCGTTGCCATCCTCGTCCGATGTTTCGAGCACCAGCTGGTCGACCTCGCCGACGATGCGGTCGAACTCCGCGCTGCGCCACTCGAAGCCGGGAGGGAGGACATGGATCGTACCGAACATATAAATCGTCGTGTCCTCGTCGGCCAGACGCCAGATCGCAGGGTTGGGCGCGTAATCCTGCTCCGCCCCGGGCGGCGGGGTTTGTGCTGCTGCGGGCGAAGCCTCCTCGACGAGGGTCTCGACCACCGGTTCGGATGCAGGCGCGGGGACGGCGGTAGCGGCCAGTAGCGACGCGCAAACGACGCCTATGAAATCGGGGAGGCGAGAGATGAATGTGCGAACCATCGCCCGGTTTGTCGCACGGTGCACCCGGTCCTTGTCAAGCGCTCAATCCGCACCCGTGCTGCGCTGCGGCATTGACGCATTTTCGCCCTTGCGCCATTGGCCCGCAGCATGACGCGCGACCCATCGAAGTCGTTTCAGGACATGATCCTCAGCCTCCACGATTTCTGGAGCGCGCAGGGCTGCCTGATCCTCCAGCCCTACGACATGCGGATGGGGGCGGGGACGTTCCACACCGCCACCACCCTGCGCGCGCTGGGTCCGGAACCGTGGAGCGCCGCATTCGTCCAGCCCTGCCGCCGCCCGACCGACGGCCGCTATGGCGAAAACCCCAACCGGCTGCAGCACTATTACCAGTACCAGGTGATCCTGAAGCCGAGCCCGCCCGATATCCAGGACCTTTATCTCGAAAGCCTCAGGGTGATAGGGATCGACCCGCTGAAGCACGATATCCGCTTCGTGGAGGACGACTGGGAAAGCCCGACGCTGGGCGCATGGGGGCTGGGCTGGGAAGTCTGGTGCGACGGGATGGAGGTGACCCAGTTCACCTATTTCCAGCAGATGGGCGGGTTCGATTGCAAGCCGGTGGCGGGCGAGCTGACCTACGGGCTGGAACGGCTGGCGATGTACATCCAGGGCGTCGACAACGTCTACGACCTCGATTTCAACGGTCGCGGCGTATCCTATGGCGACGTGTTCCTCGAGAACGAGAAGCAGATGTCGAAGTGGAACTTCGAGGTTGCCGACACCGCCGCGCTGTTCGACCTGTTCAACAAGGCCGAGGCGGAGTGCAAGAACGCACTCGACGCCAATGTGCCGATTGCTGCCTATGAGCAGGCGGTCGAGGCGAGCCATGTCTTCAACCTGCTGCAGGCGCGCGGCGTGATCAGCGTGCAGGAACGCGCCAGCTACATGGGCCGCGTGCGCGACCTCGCACGCGGCAGCTGCGAAGCGCATATGGCGAAGGAAGCGGCTGGCTGGGCGGAGAAATATCCGGAGTGGTCGGCATGAGGGGGCTTATAGAAATCCTCCCCGACACGTCGGGGAGGGGGACCATCCGCAGGATGGTGGAGGGGTCCCCTGAGCGGTTAGGTTTACCCCTCCGCCACTTCGTGGTCCCCCTCCCCATTGAAATGGGGAGGATGTGACATGAGCGACTTCCTCCTCGAACTGCGCTCCGAAGAAATCCCCGCCCGAATGCAGGCCGGTGCGCGCGCCGAGCTCGAACGGCTGTTCCGCCGCGAGATGGAAGCTGCCGGCATTTCGCCCGGTGCCATCACCGTCTGGTCCACCCCGCGCCGCCTGGCGCTGATTGCGCGCGACTTGCCCGAAGCCACGCAAGCCGTCAGCGAGGAAGCCAAGGGCCCGCCCGAAGGCGCGCCCGATGCCGCGATCGACGGCTTCTGCCGGAAGAACGGCGTTACCCGCGACCAGCTTGAGCTGCGCGATGTGAAGGGTCGCAACACCTGGTTCGCGGTGATCGCAAAGCCGGGCCGGGCGACCAAGGATGTCCTCGCCGAAGCGATCCCCGCCATCGTGCGTGACTTCAGCTGGCCCAAGTCGATGCGCTGGGGCGCGGCCTCGCTCAGCACCGAGAGCCTGCGCTGGGTGCGCCCGCTCAGCGACATTGTCGCGCTGCTGGGCGACGAGGTGGTCGAATGTGAGGTGCATGGGTTGACCTCCGACGCGGTGACGCTGGGCCACCGGTTCCATCATTCCGGCGAGATCACCATCGGCAATGCGGGCGACTACGCGGCCAAGCTCCGCGCCTGCCACGTCATCGTCGACCACGAGGAACGGCAGGACATCATCCGCCAGCTCGCCAGCGAAGCCGCGCGCACTGCGGGCCTTACGCTGGTCGAGGACGAGGGGCTGGTGGTGGAGAACGCGGGCCTTACCGAATGGCCGGTGCCGCTGCTCGGCCGGTTCGACCGCGAATTCCTCGACGTCCCCCCCGAGGTGATCCAGCTCACCGCGCGGGTGAACCAGAAATATTTCGTGTGCGAGGACGGTGACGGGAAGCTCGCCAACGCCTTTGTCTGCACCGCCAATATCGACAGCAGCGACTGCGGCGCGGCGATCGTCGACGGCAACCGCAAGGTGCTCGCCGCGCGGCTTTCCGATGCGCGCTTCTTCTGGGAGCAGGACCGCAAGACCCCGCTCGCCGAGCACGCGAAGAAGCTGTCGCGCATCACCTTCCACGAGAAGCTGGGCACCGTCGCCGACAAGGTCGAACGCGTGGCGAAGCTGGCGCGGTGGCTGGTTGAAGCCGATATCGTCACGCCCCATGCGAGTCCCCGCTTAGGCGGGGACCTCGTTCGGGATGGCGCTCAA
>JBGSPZ010000236.1:0-8924 GCA_041738375.1 Parerythrobacter sp.
CGCCTGGCCGGGCGACCGAGTCGATCACGCACAGCGCACCCAGCGGCGCGCCTTCGGGTGAGATCAGCGGTGCCCCGGCATAGAACCGGATGCCCGGACCGCCGGTCACCAGCGGGTTGTCGGCAAAGCGCGGGTCTGAGGTCGCATCCTCGACCACCATCGGCTCGGCCTCAAGCATTGCGTGGGCGCAGAACGACTGCGACCGCGGGGTTTCCTTGTCCTCCAGCCCGCATCCGGCGAGGAAACGCTGGCGGACATCCTCGACCAGGCTGACCTGCGCGATCGGAACCTGGCATAGCCGGGCGGCAAAGCGGGTGATGTCACGCAGTTCGGGATCGTCGTCCAGCGCATCGAGGTCGTAGGCTTGTAGCACCCGCAGGCGCGACTCGTCGCCGCGCAGCGAGGGCGCCGGGGGCTGGCCTTTGGGCCAGGGTTCAAGCTGTTCGATGTTCATTGCGTCCGACGCCCTGTTAGGCGCAAAGCCGCCTGTTTTCAAAGTGTTTCGATGGTGCGGGCGAATTGCCCGTGCCCGTTGATTCCATTTGGAATCCGCATGTTTGCGGGCGCGCGCCCGACCGGCTATGCCGCGTTCACCACAGGAGATACCATGCGCGCCACCCCCGATTTCGATTTCCAGCTGGGCGAAACCGCCGAGATGATTCGCGAGACGACCGCCCGTTTCGCCGACGAGCAGGTCGCACCGCTGGCCGAGAAGGCCGACCGCGAGGACTGGTTCCCGCAGGAACTGTGGCCGCAGATGGGCGAGCTGGGCCTGCACGGAATCACCGTGGACGAGGCGGATGGCGGGCTGGGCCTCGGCTATCTCGAACACGTCATCGCGGTCGAGGAAATCAGCCGCGCCAGCGCCTCGGTGGGGCTCAGCTACGGCGCGCACTCGAACCTCTGCATCAACCAGATCCGCCGGTGGGGGAGCGAAGAGCAGAAGGCGAAATACCTGCCGGGACTGATCAGCGGAGAACACGTCGGATCGCTGGCGATGTCGGAGGCTTCGGCGGGCTCGGATGTCGTCTCGATGAAGCTCAAAGCTGACGCAGTGCAGGGCGGCTATGTCCTCAACGGCACCAAGTTCTGGATCACCAACGCGCCCTATGCCGATACGCTGGTGGTCTATGCCAAGACCGCGCCCGAGGCCGCATCGCGCGGGATCACCGCCTTCCTGATCGAGAAGGGCATGCCCGGCTTCAGCATCGGGCAGAAGATCGACAAGATGGGGATGCGCGGCAGCCCGACGGCGGAGCTGGTGTTCGACGACTGCGAAGTGCCCGAGGAAAACGTGATGGGCCCGCTCCACGGCGGGGTCGGCGTGCTGATGAGCGGGCTGGATTACGAGCGCGTGGTGCTCGCCGGATTGCAGCTCGGCATCATGCAGGCGTGCCTCGACACGGTGATCCCCTACCTGCGCGAGAGGAAGCAGTTCGGCAAACCGATCGGCAGCTTCCAGCTGATGCAGGCCAAGGTGGCGGACATGTATGTCGCGCTGCAATCGGCGCGCGCTTACACTTATGCCGTGGCGAAGAGCTGCGATGCCGGCCAGACGACCCGGTTCGACGCTGCGGGCTGCATCCTGCTCGCCAGCGAGAACGCCTTCAAGGTCGCCGCCGAGTCGGTCCAGGCGCTCGGCGGTGCGGGCTACACCAAGGACTGGCCGGTCGAACGCTACCTGCGCGACGCCAAGCTGCTGGATATCGGCGCGGGGACGAACGAAATCCGCCGTATGCTGATCGGGCGGGAACTGATCGGGGCGGCGGGATGAAGCGCGCCATGGCGCTCATCCTCGCCGTTATGGCGGCAGGCGTGGCGGCGCACTCGGCTCCGCGAGACGACCAGAAACTCGCTGATATCTTCGCCGAGCACGACTGCTGCGGACGCTTGGCGCACAGCGAGATCACGAAAATCGGCGAAATCCGCTCCGGCGGTCGCAATTTCACGATCTACAACCTGTGGTTCGTCAATCCTCAGAGCCGCCACGGTATGAAGCACCTCGCCGTCGCCGAGGGACCGAGCTTCCGCGGTGCCTATATCATCTCCTCTTCGGCGACGCCTGTTCTGGAGGGCGGCGTGGTCAAGTTCACATGCGAAGGCGGAGTTGGCTGCAACGGCGACGACTTCGCGATAGCAGACGGCAAACTTCCGCTGCGCCTGTGGGTCGACGGAGAAGTCAACCAATTGGAAGACACGATTTGACCGACACCGCCCTCCACTCGCGGCCACGGAGTAGCCCACGATGAATACCGAAGAAGACTACGTCTATGACGAGGCCAGCGGCGAGTGGCTGCCCGCCTCCGAACTCGCAGCGAAGCAGGCGGCGGAGGATGCCGTGGAGGTGCTTGATGCCGTCGGCAACATCCTCGCCGATGGCGATGCGGTGACGCTGATCAAGGATCTTGAGGTCAAGGGCGCGGGCCAGACGCTGAAGCAGGGCACGCTGATCAAATCGATCCGCCTGACCGGCGACGCGCAGGAGATCGACTGCAAACACCCCGGCATCAAGGGCTTGGTGCTGCGGGCCGAGTTTGTGCGGAAGCGGTGATGGAAGCCCTGCCGCACCGCCATCTGATGACCCTCACGCTCGACGTGGATTTCAAAAACGTGACGCCGATTGGCGAGATCGATTCCGGTCGCCGGGGGATTGCTCCGGTGCTTGGCGGGCGGTTTGAAGGCGCACGGCTGAACGGCACGGTGCGGCCCGGCGCAGACTGGTTTGTGGCGCGGCCCGGCGGCCTTTCGATCGATGTGCGGTTGACTCTGGACGCTGATGATGGCCCCGCGATCTACCTTTCCTATACCGGCCAGATGGTCGCACCCGATGAAGCAATGGCGCGGTTCCGGGCCGGGCAGCAGTTGGCCCCGCATGAATATCGCACCACCACGGTTGCGCGGTTTGAATGCGGCGCGCCGCAGTATCGCTGGCTCAATAATGCGCTGGTCGTCGGGGTCGGCGAACAGTTGCTGACCGGCGTGTGTTACACTTTATTTGAAATTGCCCCGTTTGAGATTGCCCCATGACCGCGCCGACCCTCACCACCAAACTCGACCGCGAAAGCCCTGAGGCCAAGGCTCGGTTTGCGCATAATCAGGCGCTGGCGCAGGAACTGCGCGCCGCCGTGGCCAAAGCGGCGCTCGGCGGATCAGAGAAATCGCGCGAACGCCACGTGTCGCGCGGCAAGCTGCTGCCGCGCGAGCGGGTGGAGCGGTTACTCGATCCCGGATCGCCGTTTCTGGAAGTGGGGCAACTCGCCGCCAACGGCATGTATGAAGGCGATGTCAGCGGGGCCTCGCTGATCTGCGGGGTGGGGCGCGTGTCCGGGCGTCAGTGTATGATCTTGTGCAATGATGCGACCGTGAAGGGCGGTACCTATTACCCGATGACGGTCAAGAAACACCTGCGCGCGCAGGAGATTGCAGCTGAGAACCGCCTGCCATGCATTTATCTGGTCGATAGCGGCGGCGCGAACCTGCCGCATCAGGCGGAGGTGTTCCCGGATCGCGATCACTTTGGGCGGATTTTCTTCAATCAGGCCAATATGTCGGCGCTGGGCATCCCGCAGATCGCCTGCGTGATGGGCAGTTGCACCGCAGGCGGCGCGTATGTGCCTGCGATGTCGGATGAAAGCGTGATTGTGCGCGAACAAGGCACGATCTTCCTCGCCGGCCCGCCGCTGGTGAAGGCCGCGACAGGCGAGGAAATCACCGCCGAGGATCTGGGCGGCGGCGATCTGCACGCGAGGAAATCGGGCGTGGTCGATCACCTAGCGGAGAACGACGAACACGCGCTGACGATTGTGCGCGATATTGTCTCGCACTTGGGCGCGAACACCGGCGCGGCGGCGAATGTGGCGCTGAAAGACCCGCGCCCGCCCAAGTTCGATGCGGATGATCTCTACGCGCTGATCCCCGATGATGTGCGCGCGCCGTATGATGTGCGCGAAGTGATCGCGCGGCTGGTCGACGGCAGCGAGTTCCACGAATTCAAGGCGCTGTACGGCTCCACGCTGGTGTGCGGCTTTGCGCATATCTGGGGGATGCCGGTCGCGATCCTCGCCAACAATGGCGTTCTGTTCAGCGAAAGCGCACAAAAAGGCGCGCATTTCATTGAACTCGCCTGCCAGCGCCGCATTCCGTTGCTGTTCCTGCAGAATATCAGCGGCTTCATGGTCGGCGGGAAGTACGAGGCGGAAGGGATTGCCAAGCACGGCGCAAAGCTGGTCACCGCCGTTGCTACCGCAAGCGTGCCGAAAGTCACCGTGGTGATCGGCGGCAGCTTTGGCGCGGGCAATTACGGGATGTGCGGGCGGGCGTACTCGCCCCGCTTCATGTTCACCTGGCCCAACGCGCGGATCAGTGTGATGGGCGGCGAACAGGCGGCTTCGGTGCTGGCAACGGTCCACCGCGACGCGGACAAGTGGACGCCTGAGGAAGCCGAGGCCTTCAAGGCCCCGATCCGCCAGAAATACGAGGACGAAGGCAACCCCTACTACGCCACCGCCCGCCTGTGGGACGACGGGGTGGTAGACCCGGTGCAGACCCGCGATGTGCTGGGGCTGGCGCTGGCGGCGTGTCTCGAAGCCCCGATTGCCGAGCGGCCTGCGTTTGGCGTTTTCCGGATGTGATGATGACAGAAGCAGAAGCGGAGCGTCTTGAAGCCTTGATGCGGCAGAGAGAATCCTTGGCAATGACGATTGAGGAGTTGATCAGTTTGGGAGCCGAGCCGGACCGGCTTCAAGATCTGTTCAAAATTCTTTCCTACCTAGATCGAGACATCAGCGATCTGCAGCAATCCCCATCGCATTCCTCCGACTAGTTGCTCGGTCCGTTGCATCGGGGGAGAGAGTATGGCGCAGAAGCCATCTGCGCGTTTGGGCGGCAAGCGCTCCATCCTGTCGCGGATCGTGCGGCGGATCATATTGGGCATCTACCACCTCAAGGGCTGCAAGATCGACGGCGGCGTGCCGAAGGACGTGCGAAAATAATTGATTGCCGGCGCGCGGCGCATCTCGAAAAGGGATTTCGTGTTCTTAATCGGCGCCACGCATGAGGAAGGAGTGCAGTCCACCTTCATGGGCAAGTACATGCTTTTATGGCCCCCCAATCACGAAGCGGCCCGGGTTCGGCGCATTCAAGCGGTCGGTCTACACACCAAGAGACTTCGCTTATGAAAGATTTGTGACAAGCGCCGCGATCCCTTGGTGCGACTCGGGACGCGTGCCTAGCACCTGTCACGGGACAACAGCTTGGACTACGACCCGATGCCTTCTGGCGCTACCATCGACCCTGTTTCGGTACACGCCGTACAGGGTCATCCGGACCTCCTGCGGGCCCTGTTCTGGGCCGAGCTGCGGCGTCAGGCGGGGACCCTTCGCTTCTGCCGCAACTATCCGACCGGCAGCTTCGTCCATGATTTTTACTGCCTCAATGCGCGGCTGGCGGTGCGGGTGGAGACCGCGCCCTCCGATCCCGCTGCGGAGCGGGTGCGCAACGAGTGGCTGACGCGCGGCAATATTGCCGCGCTGGCGGTATCGATGGCGGATATTCGCGAGGATTTGCGCGGCACGGTGGCCCGGGTCCTCACCGCTGCGCGCAAGCGGCTGCCGCATGCGCATCCCGCTTTTTCCGCCTGAACAGATTTTCGCACGCATCCGCTCGCAATCCTTTGCGTAACTGCTAGTCAGTCCGCAGGGAGAAACGATGTCTAGCAGTTCGCGTCGCAAGCGCTCGATCCTGTCGCGCATCGTGCGGCGGATCATCATGGCGATCTATCGCTGGAAGGGGTGGAAGCTCGACGGGCATCTTCCCGACCTGCCGAAATATGTCATCGCCGGCGCGCCGCACAGTTCCAACTGGGACTTTGTCTTCTTTATCGGTGCTACCGCAAAGGAAGGGGTCGAGCCCAGCTTCATGGGCAAGCACACGCTGTTCAAGGGGATCATGCGCAATTTCATGTTCGACATGGGCGGCATTCCGGTCGACCGGTCCAAGAGGGCCAATGTGACCCAGCAGGTGGCAGACGAATTCGCCAGGGCCGACCGGTTGGCGCTGGTCATCGCGGCGGAGGGGACCCGCAAGTCGAACGGCGAATGGCGATCGGGTTTCTATCATATCGCACAGGCGGCGGATGTGCCGATCGTGCCGGCATGGGTGTGCAACGAGCGCAACATTCTCGGCTTCGGCCCGCCGATCCATCCGACCGGGAATTACGGCGAGGACCTGCTCAGGATTGCGCGTTTCATGCGGTCGAAGCTGCCCGACTTCGGACGCTACAAGGTGCTGGAGGCGCAAGCGCTTCGGCTGATCGAAGAGGCGAACCATGATTGATGCCCTGCTCACCAATGCCGCCATGCTTGTCGGGATCGTGCTGATCCTGTGGGTCATCTCGCTCCAGCTCAACGACGTGTCCTTCGTCGACAGCTTCTGGGGGGCGGGCATGGGGCTGATGGCGGTGGCCAGCTACGCGCAGTCGCCTGCGCGCGGGCTGGTCGCGACGCTGCTGCTGGCCATGACGGCGGCCTGGGGCTTTCGGCTTGGCCTCTACCTGCTGCGCCGCTGGCTGCGCGAAGGCGAGGATCAGCGTTACGAGCGGATCTTGCGCAAGGACCGCGAAAAGGGCCGCTTCGCCCTCGCTGCGCTGACCAAGGTATGGCTCGGGCAGGCGGTGCTGCTGTTCCTGGTCTCGAGCCCGGCGCAGATCGGCATCCTTGCGGCGGGCGGAATGGACACCCTCGCCCCGCTCGCCTGGGCGGGACTCGCGCTTTACGCGATCGGGATATTCTTCGAATGGACCGGCGACTGGCAGCTCGCGCAGTTCAAGGCCGATCCGGCGAACCAGGGCAAGATCCTCGACACCGGCCTGTGGCGATACACCCGCCATCCGAATTATTTCGGCGACGCCTGTGCGTGGTGGGGCATCTGGCTGGTGACCGCCTCGGTCGGCTGGGAATGGGCGCTCTATACCGTCGCCGGGCCGATTTTCCTGACCTTCACGCTGACCAAATGGTCGGGTGCCGCGCTGCTCGAGGCGGGGATGAAAAAGAAGCGCGGCGATGCCTATGCCGACTATGTGCGCCGCACCTCGCCGTTCTTCCCGCGCCCGCCGAAAGACTGACGCGAAAATTCTCGCATGCCTCTTCCAGAGGCAAGGCTGTCTCCCTAGATAAGCGCATCCTTCAGGGAGGAAACGATGACGGCGGCAGAGCTCGACGCGCGCAGGGTCGAACTGACGAAACAGGCGATGGACCTCATTGCCAAACGGGGTGCGATGATCGGCAAGTCCGATCTCGCGGCAGAAACCCGTGTTTCGCGTGCCCGGATCGATGCAATCTTCCCCGAAGAGAGCGATCTGTTCGAGAGCATTGTCGAGCAATGGTACGCACACGACATCGAGATCATGGAAGCGGTCGTGGCAGCGGACCTACCGGTGCAGCGCAAGTTCTACGAATTCTTCGCCCGCCGCTTCGCTCGCGAGCGCGAGCGGTACAGCGAAGACCCGGCGCTTTTCGCGCTCTATGTCGAACTGGGTTCCGAACGGATCGAGCAGGTCCGGGGCTATATCGACCTGGCCGATCACTACCTCACCGAACTGATAGCACAGGCGCAGGCCGAAGGGTTCTTTGCCGGCCTCACGATCAACCGCGCGCTGACGCTGATCAACCAGATGGTGATCTGCTACACTTCGCCGCAGATGATGATGATCCTCGAAGACCGGCTGGCGGAAGACAAGCTGGCCGCGATCGTCGATACATTGTTCGGCGGCCTATCCGCTGCCGACCGGGGCGCTGCACCCGTCACCGCGCTGCGCATCGCCGAATAGTCAGTCTTTCAGCTCGGTCACCCGGCCGAGCGGGGGGAGCTGCCGCATCGGAACCGCGCGCAGATATTCCTCCATCGCGTCGAGATCGACCGCACCCACGGTAACTTCGGTTCCGGCGTTGAACACGGTAAAGCTGTCGCCGCCTGCCGCGAGGAAGCTGTTCATCGTGACGCGATAGGTCTTCGCCGGATCGATCGGCTGGCCGTCCAGCGTTGCCGACACCAGCCGCTGCCCCGCCGGGCGGCGCATGTCGTAAGCCATGGCGAAGCCTTCCGACGGGCTGAAGGTCTGGACGAAACCCTCGTCGTCGAACTGCTGTTCGAGCAGGGCGAGCAGCTGCGCGCCGGTGAAGCTCTTGGTGATGAGCGTGTTGCCGAATGGCTGGACGGCGTAGATATCGCCATAGGTCACCGTGCCGTCGGCCGCCGGGACGAGGCCGGTACGCACCCCCGAATTGTTCATCAGCGCGATCTGCGCGCCCGCTTCGCTTGTGCCGAACAGCTGGGCATCGGCGATCAGATTGCCGAGCGCGGTCTCCTCGGTGGCAGGGCCGGGATCGGCTGCCGGACCCGAAATCTTCCCGACCGGGCGGGTGGCGGCCTCGCTCGCTGCAGCACTGTAGCGCGCGACATAGGCGGCGACCTCCGCATCGGGGGCGAACTGTCGGTAGCCCGGGGGTATCGGCGTGGGTTCGTACGGCCGCGCCGCCGGATTGGCGCTCATGACGACGATGTTGTTCGCCTCGACCACCCGCGCTTCGCTGGCGGCAGGGTCGACCTCGAGCAAGATATCGGTCAGCAGCGATCCACCGTATCCCGCGCTGGTGACCCAGAACCGGCGCGCCGGGTCGATATCGGTGAAGTCGCACACATAGGCGCGGTGCGTGTGGCCCGAGATTACCAGGTCGACGCGCGGGTCGACCTGCTTGAGGATATCGATCAACGGGCCGGAGACGCCGCCGCAGCTTTTGTCGTTGTAGCCGACCTCGGTGTAGAGCCCCTGGTGGATCGAGACGATGATCGCGTCCGCCCCTTGCGCCGCGAGTTCGCCCACCGCGCGGTTGATGCTCGCCGCCTCGTCCTCGAAGGTCAGGCCCGCG
>JBGSPZ010000076.1:0-5077 GCA_041738375.1 Parerythrobacter sp.
GGACCGCCGCTCGCCATCAGGCTGGAGACGGATTGCAGATTGCCGGTGGTGGTGCCGATCGCGGTGATCTCGGTCCCGCGGTCGATGCCCTGCGGCAGCGCCGGCGCGCCTTCGAAGGCTTCGATCACGAACACCCGGTTGGCGTTGGTGTCGTACCCTAGCCGGACGCCGAAGCCCGCGCTCGAGCCGGAATTGAAGAACGCGTTTTCTTCCGCGATCGAGGTGATGTAGGTGAAGAACCGGTCGCGCGATTGCGCCCGTGCGGGGGCAACCAGCGCGTCGATATAGGATTGCACGGTGGTGTGGTTCGACTTGCTGACGCTGTTGTCCACCAGCGTGGGGAACAGATACCACTCGTCGATCACCGCTTTCACGAAGTCCTGCCGGGCCGAGAGCGAGCAGGCCGAACTGCTCGGGCTCGGCGTCGGCGATCCGCCGCCGCCCGAGATCGGCGGCGTGCCCGAACCACCTCCGCCGCCGCATGCGGCAAGCGAAATGGCCAGAACGGTGGTAAGCGAAGTGCGACCTATACCCATGGAATTGAAGCTCCCCAAGAATCGACTCTCACCCGCTGACCGCACGCAAGAGAGACGATTGACCCCATCACGATGCCGCCTGAATGCATACTGAGCAAGGCGAATTGCCGGTGCAAATCGGGCTGATGCCCGAAAATTGTTCGGTTTTTGCCCCTGAATCGCGCTCTAGCAGTGGAAAACCTTTCCCCGCCCGGTGTCTGCCCTTATCCCGCCTCGCCAAGGGGCGTAGGACGACACCCCACGCAAATGCCCATGATATCGGGAGTAAGAATGCCATCCTCGCTGCCAGACTGGCTTGTACGTGCCCTGCCTGCTCCGGTTGCAGGAGAAGCACGGCTGACGGTCGCGCAGCTGGCGGACGAGACGGTGCTCGGCCGCGGGGGCTTCGCACTCGCCAGTCCGGCCTTTCGCAACGGCGGGGAACTCGATCCCAGCTTTACCGCCGACGAGGAAGACGCGGTTGCCCCTCCGCTCGAATGGACCGCTCCGCCGCCGGGCACGCAGGAACTGGTGCTGGTGGTCGAAGATGCGGACTCGAAGGGCGGCGAGGCGGCGTGCCACTGGCTGGTGTGGGGGCTGCCGGGCCAGAAGGGCAAGCTGCTCGAAGGCGAAGTCCCGCCACGGGTGGGCAAGAATGCGCATCGCAATTCGGAGTGGCTCCTGCCCGAGCCGCCGCACGACGACCCCCCGCATACCTACGTGTTCCAGATTTTTGCGCTCGATTTGCCGCTGACCCTGATGCCCGGTGCCGACCGGGCGGATGTGGTCGCGGCGATGCAAGGCCATGTCATGGCCGCCGCCGTCCTCACCGCGACCTACCAGCGGGAGGAAGAGGACGACTGGGACGGGGTAGAGGAATTCGAATAATCGAATATGCCAAAAGGAAAGGAATGAACTATGGCTGGTAACAACGCACTGCAGAAGCCGGTAACTCTGACGGGCGATCTCGAAGCGGTCGTGGGCAAGGGCCCGATGACCCGCGCTCAGGTCACCTCGAAGGTGTGGGAATACATCAAGGCGAACGGTCTGCAGGACAGCAAGGACAAGCGCCAGATCAATCCGGACGCGAAGCTGGGTGCCGTCATCGGCAAGGACCAGATCTCGATGTTCAAGATGACTGCTGCGGTGTCGAAGCACCTCAGCTAAGTCGGACTACTTGCGGTGGCGGAACGGCCAGTCGGTCGTTCCGCTCACCCACAGCGCCAGCCAGATAATGACGGGCTGCGCGATCATGCGCGGAACATGATAGGCGAGGCCGAGCCCGCCATCGCTGCGCGCCATATCCATCGCGAAATGGTTCATATTGGCCGGCCACACGCACAGCGCGTAGAGCGCAAGGCCAATCCCTGCCGCGCGGCGCAGCTGTGGTGAAAAGGGCTGGAGCAAGCCTGCGGCACCGGCCAGCTCGGCGATACCGGTCCACAAAACCACCGCTTCGGGAAAGGGCACTGCTCCCGGCATGATCTGGAGGAATGGTGCGGGTTTCGCGATATGGATATATCCCGCCAGGCCGTAGAACAGCGCGAGCAGCCAGAGCAGGCCGGTGCGGATCATCGCTCGCGTCGCGCTGCCGTATGGCGCAGCGTGGTCATGCCTCGCGAACCTCGACACCTTTCCAGAACGCAAGCCGGTCCCTGATCTCGGCCGCCGCGTCCTTGGGATCGGGATAATACCACGCCGCATCGCGGTTGACTGACCCGTCGACCTCGATCGAATGGTAGCTGGCGGTGCCCTTCCAAGGGCAGACCGAGGTCGTGTCGCTCTCGCGCAAGACGGCGGCATCGACATCCGCGCGCGGGAAATAATGATTGCCCTCGACCACCACGGTGTCGTCCGACCGCGCGATCCGCTTGCCGTTCCAGTGGGCCTCGATCGTCATTGCCGCGTCTCCTGTCATTTGCGCTTTCCTACATGCATATTGGCGCGCTAGGACTGCTTCGTTCGCATCCCGGAGGTCGCATGACAATCTTTCGTTGCTCGCTCGCTTTCGCTGCGCTGGCGTTCCCGGGGTCGGCGCAGGCGCAGACGGCGGAAGAAACAGCGGCCGCCGCGCTCGAGGCCGCACCGGTGTGGGACGGACACAACGACGTCCCGATCCAGCTGCGCGGTCGGTGGAACAACGCGATTGCCGATTTCAACTTCGAGGACACGACCGATACCGGACCGGAGCATACCGAAGGCCGGACGATGCACACCGATCTGGCCCGGCTGCGCAAGGGCAAGGTGGGGGCGCAGTTCTGGTCGGTCTATGTCAGCGCCGACCTGAAGGAACCGGAAGCGGTGCAGGCCACCATCGAACAGATCGACGTGACCCGGCGGCTGGTGGACAAATATCCCGCCGACCTCGCGCTTGCCCTGACAG
Source organism: Parerythrobacter sp. (assembly GCA_041738375.1). Lineage (GTDB taxonomy): Bacteria > Pseudomonadota > Alphaproteobacteria > Sphingomonadales > Sphingomonadaceae > Parerythrobacter_A. Next base: position 2,899 of record JBGSPZ010000076.1, read on the forward strand.
CCGAGGATGTCGACCGCGCGGTCGGGCAAGGCAAGATTGCCTCGCTGATCGGCATGGAAGGCGGGCATTCGATCGGCTCGAGCCTCGCGGTGCTGCGCCAGATGTATGCCATCGGCGCGCGCTACATGACGCTGACCCATTCGAAGAACACGCCATGGGCCGACAGCGCGACAGACACACCGGCGCATGATGGGCTGACCGATTTCGGCAAGGATGTCGTGCGCGAGATGAACCGGCTCGGCATGCTGGTCGATCTGAGCCATGTCAGCGAAAAGACCATGCATGATGCGCTCGACGTGGCGCAGGCTCCGGTCATCTTCAGCCATTCGGGTGCGAGGGCGATCAACGGGCACGCACGGAACGTGCCTGACACCGTGCTCGCCCGGCTGCCGCAGAACGGCGGGATCGTGATGGTCGTCGCTCTGCCAGGCTTCCTCAGCGAACCGGCGCGGCAATGGTTTGGCGATCGCCAGGCGGAAAAGGCGCGGCTCGAAGCGCTGTGGCAGGGCCAGCCGGAGGTGGTTGCGTCGGCCCTGGCGGAATGGGATGCGGCCAACCCGCTGCCACAAGCCACGATATCGGACATGGCCGACCATATCGATCATGTGCGCAAGCTCGCCGGAATCGACAGCATCGGGATCGGCGGCGACTATGACGGTATGCCGAGTGGTCCGGTCGGGATGGAGGACGTGTCGGGATATCCGGCGCTGTTCGTCGAGCTGGCGCGCAGGGGCTATTCGCAGGATGATCTCGAGAAAATCAGCTTCCGCAACATGATGCGGGTCATGCGGGGTGCAGAGACATACGCCACTGACGCCGCTGGCATGCCGCCGATCGAGACGGTCGGACCTGGCTGGGCGGACGGGGAGAACTAGGGCTTATCGCATCAAGGCAGGGATAATCCAGACGGCCGACATCGCTACAACCGCGAGCAAGAGGCTGATGCCCAACACCCAGCGCATCACGCCGGGCTTGCTGCCCCCGCTGGCTTCGGTATCGTCGATATGAATTTCGTCACCGTCTTTGTGCATTGCGGCCTCCCGTATCGCCGTATGAGATATCTCTTCCGTCCCGGCTCAACGACCATAGCACAGGCAGGTTCCCTTACGATAGTCAGTCGCGCAGCAGATCGTTGATCGCCGTCTTGGATCGCGTCTGCTCGTCGACCGTCTTGACGATCACCGCACAAGCGAGCCCGGGCCCGCCATCCTTGCCGGGAAGAGTGCCCGGGACGACCACCGAATAGGGCGGGATATGGCCGGTAATGATCTTGCCGCTGTCGCGATAGACGATCTTGGTCGACTGGGTGATGAAAACGCCCATCGCGACCACACAGCCTTCGCCGACGATCACGCCCTCGACGATTTCCGAGCGGGCACCGATAAAGCAGTTGTCGCCGATAATCGTCGGGTTCGCCTGCATCGGCTCGAGCACGCCGCCGATGCCCGTCCCGGCCGAAATGTGGCAGTTCTCTCCGATCTGCGCGCAAGAGCCGATGCTGGCCCAGGTGTCGACCATCGTGCCCTTACCGACATAGGCCCCGATGTTGACGAAGCTCGGCATCAGCACGCAGCCCGGCGCGATATAGGCACCTGCGCGCGCGATCGCGCCGGGTACGACCCTGAAGCCGGCCTCGCGAAAGCGCGCATCGTCCCAGCCGGCGAACTTGCTTTCGACCTTGTCGAATGCCGGGTGCCCCGCGCTGCCACCGTCGATCACGCGGTTGTCGTTGAGCCGGAACGAGAGCAGCACCGCCTGCTTGAGCCACTGGTTGACTGTCCAGCCGCCGTTCCCGTCGGGCTCGGCAACGCGCGCCTGCCCGCTGTCGAGCAGTGCGAGCGCCGCCTCGACAGAGACGCGTACATCGTCGCTGGCCGGAGTCACCCCGGCGCGGTTTTCCCACGCGGTTTCGATTGCGGCGATAAGGTCTGCGGACATGCTCTGCGGCTCCTCGAAGTGGCTTGGCTAGCTGCTAGCCCCCGGCGCACAGAGCGGCAAGGGTGCGCGACGCTATTCCCATTCAGCAATTCTTTAGCTTAGTAACCGCAGGAGGGGGGTGAACGAAGGATTGCTTATGTCGCGCACCCTGCGTCTTCACTTTTTCGGCAGCTGCATCGCAGCGACGGCGCTGCTCGCCGGTTGCGGCGGCGGCGGTGGCGGGCCGATCAGCACGCCCGGG
>JBGSPZ010000238.1:0-1587 GCA_041738375.1 Parerythrobacter sp.
GGTGCTGTATACCCAGACCCCGCAGCTCTTCGCGCTGCCCGCCGCTGCCATCGCACGCGCCAAGGCGCAGTTGTCCACAAGCGAGGAAAGCTTTGGCCCGGCGGGCGTTGAGTAAGCCGAATGCCGCATTAGATTGGCGGCAACAGCTTTCAGGAGATTTCCCATGGCGACGATCAATGTCACCGATGCCAGCTTTCGTTCCGACGTGCTCGATTCCGACAAGCCGGTGCTGGTCGATTTCTGGGCCGACTGGTGCGGGCCGTGCAAGATGATCGCGCCCGCGCTGGAAGAAATCAGCGAGGAACTGGCCGATCAGGTGACCATCGCCAAGATGGATATCATGGAAAACCCCGGTGTGCCGGGCGAGATCGGGGTGCGCAACATCCCCTTCATGGTGCTGTTCAAGGATGGCAAGCCTGTCGCGCAGAAGCTCGGCGCGGCACCCAAGAACCAGCTCAAGGGCTGGCTCGAAAGCGAACTCTAGTACAGCTTTTCCATTCGCGCCGCCAACTCGTGCCACAGCGCGGGCGAGGCGGCGCCGATCAGGCCGGGGCGCTGCCATTCATCGACCCGGTAGGGGGAGCCGTCGGGCCGCGCGGCCAACCCGCCCGCCGCGGTGAGCCACACCACGCCCGCCGCCAGGTCCCACGGCAGGGTGCGCTCGAACAGCGAGACATCGTTCACGCCGAGCGCGAGGCGCGGATACTGCTCTGCGGCGCAGCGCGGGATATCCACCAGCGTGTAATGCGGCGCGATATGCTCCTGCACCTTCTCGCGCCGACCTTCCTGCATGAACAGGGTCGAGATTCCGGCAACCGGTGGCGTTTCGCCGGTGGTTCGCGCCGTCACCCGCTCGCCATCGATGAAGGCGCCTTCGCCCAGCCTTGCGTGGCAAAATCGGTCCTGCAACGGGTCGTAGATCCATCCTGCCTGCGTCACCCCACCTTCGGCCAGCGCGATGAGGATGCCGAACGGTGGATTGCCGGAGGCGAAATTGCCGGTACCGTCGATCGGGTCGATGATCCAGCAGCGCTGCGACAGGCCGTCGTAGAGCGAGGGGTCCGCCTCGCACGCCTCTTCGCCGACGATGGCGAGGCCCAGTTCGAGCCGTTCGACCCCTTCGGCCAGCATCGCTTCGGCTTCGCGATCGGCGATGGTGACCAGCTCGTTCTTGCCCTTGTCGGCGATTTCGCTCGCTGCGAGGTTGCGGTAGCGCGGCAGGATGACCTCGCGCGATACGCGCACCAACAGTTCGCGCATGGCGCTGTCGAGCGCGTTCACGAGCGGTAATCCGCGTTGATCGAAATATAGCCGTGCGTCAGGTCACAGGTCCACACGGTCGCGCGGCCTTCGCCGATGCCGAGGTCGACCGCGATATCGATCTCGCTGCCCTTCAGGTGCGCGGCGACCGGGGCTTCGTCATAGCCTTCCACAGGCAATCCGTCGCGCGCGGTCCAGATGCCGCCGAATGCGATCGACAGCCTGTCGCGGTCTGCCGGTTCGCCCGCCTTGCCGACCGCCATGACAACGCGGCCCCAGTTCGCATCCCCGCCCGCGATCGCGGTCTTGACCAGCGGCGAATTGGCG
>JBGSPZ010000089.1:0-4439 GCA_041738375.1 Parerythrobacter sp.
GCCGAGCGCATTGCGCGCGCGGTGTCATCCGCATCCGCCCGCGCGCTGGAGAACAGCCGCGACGCGCCTTCGCGCTGGGCATTGGTCAAACGCATTGCCTTCGTCGCTTCGAAGCCGCGCATCTGCTCGGCCAAGGCCAAACCGTCGCGACCGCCGACATCGAACAGCAGCCGCTCGAAATTGGAGCTCACCTGGATATCCATCGACGGTGCGGCGGTGGGTGTGACCTCGCCGGCCGAATAGTCGCCGTCCGACAAAGCGCGGTGGAGAATGTCGTTGACGTTGGTTGCGACGATCAGGCGCTCGATCGGCAGGCCCATCTGCGCCGCGACATAGCCGGCGAAGACATCGCCGAAATTGCCGGTCGGGACGCTGAAGGCGACCTTGCGCTCGGGCGCACCAAGCTGGAGCGCGGCGGCGAAGTAGTACACCACATGTGCCATCAGCCGCGCCCAGTTGATCGAGTTGACCGCGCCGATGTGGAACCGCCCGGTCATCGCCGGATCGTTGAACATCCGCTTCACGCTTGCCTGCGCATCGTCGAAACTGCCATCGATCGCGATGTTGTGCACATTGGGGGCGAGCACGGTGGTCATCTGGCGGCGCTGGACATCGCTCACCCGGCCATCGGGGTGGAGCATGAAGATATCGACCCGCTCGCGCCCCGCAACCGCATCGATCGCCGCGCTACCGGTGTCCCCGCTGGTCGCACCGACAATGGTCAAATGGTCGCTGCTGCGGGCGAGGAAAGTTTCGAACAGGAGTCCGAGCAGTTGCAGCGCGACGTCCTTGAACGCCAGCGTCGGGCCGTGGAACAGCTCAAGCGCCCAGTGCTGTTCGTCCAGCTGTGTGAGCGGTGTCACCGCAGCGTGGGCGAATCGGCCGTAGGCCTGGCGGCACAGGTCGCGCAGTTCGTCCTCGCCCAGGCTGCCCGCGACGAATGGCAGCATCACCCGCGTGGCGAGTTCGGCATAGGGCAGGCCGCGCATCGCGGCGATTTCATCGGCGGAGAACTGCGGCCAGGTCTCTGGCACATAGAGCCCGCCGTCCGATGCGAGCCCGGCGAGCGTAACGCCTTCGAAATTGAGCGCCGGGGCGCTGCCGCGGGTAGAGACGTATTTCATCGTGTCCGGCGGTTAGCCGCGCGCGCTGCGCCGGGCAAGCGAGCGAGGCTTGGCGCGCGCCAAGTTCCCCTGCTTAGGCCGAGCGGCGCAGCTTCATGCGCAGGGCTAGGAAGTAGATGACCAGCGCGGTCAGCGCGAAGAAGAACCACTGACCCGCATACGCCAAGTGGTTGTTCGGAATATCCGCCGGATCGGGTTTGGCCAGGGGCCCAAGATCTGCCAGCGGCGGATCGGCGACGATCTTGCCGCCCGGGCCGAGGATGCCCAGCACCTCGCCGCCCTTCCATTCGGGCGACTGTGGATTGCGCGACCAGCCCAGTGCGACCTTGGCTTCCGCGCCGCCTTCCAGCGTGCACTCCGCAACATGCGAGAAGCCGCTCACGCCCAGCCGGTTCTGGCCCGCGACGCCGAGGATGCTCGCGACCTCTTCGCAGGTCACCCGGACCGGACGATAAAGCGAAGCTTCGATCTCGTCCGGCGGAGGGTAGTCGATCCTCGCGGCATCGACCGGCACCGCCGCGTAGCGCGCGATCAGGGCTTCTTTTTCCTCGAGCCGGTTCAGCTGCCAGAAGCCGAGACCGATCATCGTCAGCACGGCTGCCAGCACGATCACGTTCGACACTATGGGTATTTGCCGCCAGTTCACGAGTCTCTCCCCGCCTCACCGGCCCTGTTGCGATACTCGGCGTAGATCAGCCAAGTTTTGGCAAATCGCAGCCCCGCGAAGACCGACAGCACCACCACCGGGATCCACAACAAGGCATGAACCCAGAACGGTGGCTCTACCGCCACCTCCAGCCACAGCGCGAGCCCGACCACCACGCCGCCGATGATCAGCGTCAGGAATGCGGCGGGGCCGTCGCCGACGTTGAAGTTGGTGTAATCCAGGTCGCAGTTCGTGCAGCGCGGCGCGAACTTGGCGATCGCTTCGAACAGCGTCGGCGCGCCGCATCGCGGGCAAAGACCGGAAAGGGCAGCCTCGGCCAAGCCGGACTGCCCCTCCTTATTGTCCGGATTGTCGGAATTCATCCGTAGACCGGTGCGCCCCACCCGCCCCAGATGTAGACCGCGACGAACAGGAACAGCCACACCACGTCGACGAAGTGCCAGTACCACGCCGCCGCTTCGAAGCCGAAGTGCTGGCGCGGGGTGAAGTGGCCCTTGTAGGTGCGGACGAGGCAGACGATCAGGAAGATCGTCCCGACCAGCACGTGGAAGCCGTGGAACCCTGTCGCCATGTAGAAGCCCGAGCTGTAGGTGTTGCCGCCGAAGCCGAACGGCGCATGGGAATACTCGTAGGCCTGGATCGCGCTGAACAGGATGCCGAGGCCGATGGTCGCCCACAGGCCCTTCTTGAGCCCTTCACGGTCGCCATGGATCAGCGAATGGTGCGCCCAGGTCACCGTGGTGCCCGAACACAGCAGGATCAACGTGTTGAGCAGCGGCAGGCTGAAGGGGTCGAGCACCTCGAGCCCGGTGGCGGGGAAGACCGCGAGCGCCGACGCCCCTTCTTCACCGATCCGGTTGACCCATTCGCCGTCGACCAGTTCGAGCGGCGCGGGGAACAGCGCGAAATCGAAGAACGCCCAGAACCAGCCGACGAAGAACATCACTTCGGACGCGATGAACAGGATCATGCCATAGCGCATGTGCAGCTGCACGACCGGGGTGTGATATCCGGTCTGCGCTTCCTTTACCACGTTTGACCACCAGCTGAAGAAGGTGGCGATCAGGCCGGCGATGCCGAGGCCGAGCACGAGATGCGCATTGGCCATTTCGTGCATGAACAGCACCATGCCGCTGGTGAAGGTCAGCGCCGAGATCGAGCCGATCAGCGGCCAGATGTCGGGCGGAAGGATGTGGTAGTCGTGGTTCTTAGCGCCAGCCATGGGTCTCTCGTCCTGTCAGAACTGTTGGCCTGCCCTTAATCGCGCGAAGCGGGCAGGTCCAGTGTCACGAAGCGGGTTTCTCACCCCCGGTTGCGGCCTTCTGTTCGATGGCCTTGTGGAACGTGTAACTGAGGGTGATCTGCTCGACACCCTTGGCATTCTCGTCGTCTAGAATCGCCGGGTCGACGAAGTACAGCACGGGCATGCGGATTTCCTCGCCCGGCTGCAGCGTCTGCTTGGTAAAGCAGAAGCACTGGATTTTGTTGAAGTAGCGCCCGGTCTGCTCGGGCTCGACGTTGAAGGTCGCCGCGCCGGTGATCGGCACATTACTGTCGTTGCGTGCGGTGTAGAAGGCGAGCTGGCGCTGGCCGATGCCGATGGTTTGCGTCACCTGCACCGGCTCGAAGCTCCACGGCATGTCGTTTGCGGTGTTGGCGTCGAAGCGGATCGAGATTTCCTCGCCCGCGGCGCGGGCAGCGGCACCTTCTGCCTCGGCGTCGGTCGCGCGCTGGGTCGTCCCGCCAAAGCCGGTCACCTGGCAGAACAGCTGGTACAGCGGCACCGCGGCATAGCCGAGGCCGAGCATCGCGAGCGCCCCCAGCAGCGCATAGAGCGCGGTGCGGTTGTTCTTCTTCTCTAGCGCGACCGTGGTCATGACCTATCCCATCCGCACGATCGTGATGGCGTAGAACAGCACGACCATGAACAGCAGCACGCCGCCCAGCGCGAGGTTGCGGCTCTTCTGGCGGCGGCGGATTTCGGTTTGTTCTTCGGGGGTCATGCGAGGAGTCCCTGGTTTCGGGCGACTGCGTCGACGACGAGCACGGCGAACAGCGCGAAGAGGTAGAGGATGCTGAACTTGAACAGGCGCTTTTCCGGCTTCATCGCATCGTCCGGCTCGGCGACGCGCAACGCGACCGGGACCGACAGGACGAGGAAGGCGAAGGACAGGGCCAGCGCGGCAATCCCGTAAACCGCCCCGGTCCCGCCAATGAACCAAGGTGCCGCCGCCACCGGCACCAGCAGCGCGGCATAGAGCAGGATCTGCCAGCGGGTCGACTTCTCGCCCTTGACCACCGGCATCATCGGAATGCCGACCTTGGCGTAATCGATCTGGACGAACAGCGCGAGCGCCCAGAAATGCGGCGGGGTCCACATGAAGATGATCGCGAACAGCAGCACCGGCATCGCGGTGATGTCGCCGGTCACAGCGACCCAGCCGATCAGCGGCGGGAAGGCCCCTGCCCCGCCCCCGATGACGATGTTCTGAGGCGTGCGCGGCTTGAGCCAGATGGTGTAGATCACCGCGTAGTAGAAGATCGAGAACGCGAGGATGCCCGCCGCGAGCCAGCCCACGCCGAGCCCCATCACCATCACCGACATGCCGCTGAGGATCAGCCCGAAGTCGCGCGCGTCGACCGCACTC
>JBGSPZ010000094.1:0-2586 GCA_041738375.1 Parerythrobacter sp.
CCGTTCGCAGCGCTGACGCCGGGTACGATCTCGACCGGCACGCCCGCTTCAATGCAGGCCTCCATCTCTTCGCCGCCGCGCCCGAAGACGAAGGGGTCGCCGCCCTTGAGCCGCACCACATCGCGCCCTTCAAGGGCTTCGTGCACCAGCAGAGCGTTGATCTCGTCCTGTGGCAAGGTGTGCTTCGAGCGCTGTTTGGCGACCGAGACCATCACGGCGTCGGCGCGTGCCATGGCGAGGATCGAGCGATCGACCAGCCCGTCATGGACGATGATTTCCGCCCGTTCGATCAGCCGCGCCGCGCGCAGCGTCAAAAGATCCTGATCGCCCGGTCCTGCGCCGACGAGGTAGACTGTGCCACACTTTTCCATGCTCCCCTATTCGGGATGCGAATGCGAAACAGCCAACGAGAATGGCTGGCAGGGGAGGAAGTTTCGATTTTGAAATCACCGCTACGCCGCGTGGAAGCAGCAATTTCAGAAGCGTGCCTTGCGTGCCGGGAAGCTAGCCTTTGGGCTTGCTTTCCATTCGCTGGGCGATCGCGGCAACCAGCTGGTCGAGCTGCGCGCTGCTGCGCAGGTGGACGTCGTGCTGCGGGAAAGGGATTTCGATCCCGGCTTCCTGGAACAGGTCCCACAGACGCTTGAGCACTTCACTGCGGATATTGCCGACCCCTTCCTCCGGGTCGGAGATCCAGCAATGAATGATGAAATCGACCGAGCTTGCTCCGTACTGGTCGAGCCAGACGGTCGGTGGCGGGCTGGCGAGCACGCGCTTGCTGGCCTTGGCGGCTTCGAGCATCAGCTTTTCGGCTACCTTGATGTCGCAGTTGTAGGACACCCCGACCGGGACCTGAATCCGCACGTTCTTGCTCGAATAGGACCAGTTCTCGACCTGGTTGATCATCAGGTTTTCGTTGGGGATCAGATATTCCTTCTGGTCGCGGGTAGTGATCGAGACCGCCCGAATACCGATCTTGCGGATCTGGCCGAAGGTCGAGACCCCGGCCTGGTCGGCGACGGCGATCACATCCCCCGGCTTGATCGACTTGTCCATCAACAGGATGATCCCCGCGATCAGATTGCCGAAGGTCTTTTGCAAACCGAAGCCGATGGCGAGACCGAACGCGCCCGAGAACACCGCCAGCGCGGTCAGGTCGATCCCCAGCAGGTCAATCCCAAGGAAGAATGCCGTGCCCCAGATTGCGATGGTGACGATCTTCTCGATCAGCAGCGACTGGGTCTGGTCGAGCCGGTTCATGCGCCGGATCAGTTTTGCGCTCAGTCGGCTGCCGAACCATGCCAGGGCGATGACGAAGAAGATGATGCCGATCATCACCAGACCGTCCCACGCCGAAATGCGCATGGTCCCGACCTCGATCGCCATCGCATCCATCGTGTCGACGACGCTGCCGAAGGTCTGACTCTTGGCGCCGACCGCGTCCTTGATGTTTTCGGAAGCGGTGACCGGATCGGTGGCGACTTCAGCGACAGTGGGCGTTGCGACCGGAGTTGTGGTGGCGGTCGGCGTATCGGTCGGGATCGGCGCGGTGGTTGTCGTCATGTTTGCTCCATGGCGGCGAATCCGCGAGAAAGATCGCGGATCAGGTCGGCCGGGTCTTCGAGCCCGATCGATAAGCGAACGCCCAAGCGGTTGCTTTTATCCCATCCGGTTGGCGGCCAAGGGGTCGCGCTGCGGATCGACGCCGGATCGAACGGGATCACGAGGCTTTCGAACCCGCCCCAGCTGTAGCCGATCCCGAACAGTTCGAGCGCGTCGATGAACCGCGTGCGCGCTGCCTCGTCGCTGCCCTTGAGAACGAAGCTGAACAGCCCGCAGCCGCCGCTGAAGTCGCGCTGCCACAGCGCATGGCCCGGGGAGCCAGGGAGCATCGGGCACAGCACATGCGCGACCTCGGGTCGCGATTGCAGCCAGCGGGCAATGTCGAGCGCCGAACCGGTGCTCTTGTCCAGCCGCACCCCCATGGTCCTGAGGCCCCGCAGCGCGAGCGAGGCATCATCGGGCGAGACGACATGGCCGAGCGCCTGTGCCGTCTGGCGCAGCTTGCGATAATATCGCTCGCCCGCGCCGGCGCTGCCCATCATCAGGTCGGAATGGCCGCCGACATGCTTGGTCAGGCTCATGACGCTGATATCGCAGCCGCGCTCCAGCGCAGGGAAGCCGAGCGTCGAGGCCCAGGTGTTGTCGAGAATGCTGACCGCGCCCTTCTCGCGCGCGACGGCCGCAATGGCGGGGATGTCGCACATCTCCATTGTCAGGCTACCCGGAACCTCGAGCATCACCGCGCGGGTGTGCTCGCAGAATTCGCCCGGAAAGCCCGCGATATCCAGCGGATCGAAGAAACGCGCCTCGATGCCCATGTTCTTCAGCAGGCCGAGCGCGGCGAGGCGCGTCGGCTCATAGGCATTGTCGGTTACCAGCACCACATCGCCGGGCCTGAGCACCGCCAGCAAGGCACCGACGATTGCCGCGACCCCGCTGGGGTAGAGCACCGTTCCGAAAGCACCCGGCTCGATCGCGGTCAGCGCATCGCTCAGCGCCCACTGGGTCGGCGCGCCGCGCCGG
>JBGSPZ010000104.1:0-2239 GCA_041738375.1 Parerythrobacter sp.
CGATGGCCTGGCGCGCGGGCTGCCGCGTCTCCAATATGGAGATGATGCAGTTCCACCCGACCTGCCTGTACAATCTCGACGTCAAGAACTTCCTCATCACCGAAGCGGTGCGCGGCGAGGGCGGGCATCTGCTCCACCCTGAAACCGGGCACCGCTACATGGCGGATTACGATCAGGAGCGGATGGAACTTGCCCCGCGCGATATCGTCGCCCGCGCCAACGACGACCAGATCAAACGCTACGGCCTCGACTACGTCCATCTCGACATCAGCCACCAGCCGCCGGAATTCGTGAAGGGCCACTTCCCGACGATCTACGAGAAACTGATGGGTCTAGGGATCGATATGACGAAGCAGCCGATCCCGGTGGTCCCCGCGCAGCATTACACCTGCGGCGGGATCCTTACCGGGCTCGACGCGCGAACCGACCTGCCCGGCCTCTGGGCGGCGGGCGAGTGTACCGAGAGCGGGCTGCACGGGGCCAACCGCCTCGCGTCCAATTCGCTGCTCGAATGCTTCGTCTTCGGCGAGGCGGCGGCGAAGGATATCCTCGAGCACTGGGACGAACTGTCGGACCCGCCCGCGATCCGCGACTGGGACGAAAGCCGGGTGACCGATTCCGACGAGGAGGTGGTGATCAAGCAGAACTGGACCGAGATCCGCCGCTTCATGTGGAACTATGTCGGCATCGTGCGCACCACCAAGCGGCTCGAACGCGCGGCGCACCGGATCAAGCTGCTGCGCGACGAGGTGGACGACTATTACGGCCACTTCCGCGTCACCACCGACCTGATCGAACTGCGCAACCTGCTGCAATCGGCCGAGCTGATCGTCAAAAGCGCGCTCGCCCGCCGCGAAAGCCGCGGGTTGCATTTCACCCTCGACTATCCGGAAACCGACCCGGTCGCGCGCGACACGGTGCTGGTGCCGTGAGGCTCGGAGCGGGGATCGGGGCAGCCTGGGCTGCCGTGCTAGCAACCGCCGCCCACGCCACCCCGCCTACGGTGATCGCGGTCGAAGACGAACCCTTCGGGCTCAGCGAGAGCGAGTTCTTCGCCCTGCGTACGACGTTCGACAACCTCGGCTCGCACTTCGACTCGCGGCACGAGACGTTCCTTGTGGCGATCGATCTCGACACGCGCGAGCAGGTGATGTGGCACGTCGATTCGGTGCACGTCACCACCGAATTCGGCGAGACCGGCATGGACGACCGCAAGGTCATGCAACGCGAGGAACCCTTCGCCTTCGCCAATGCCTTCGCCATCCTGCGCGAGCGCGGCGGGGTGCCATGGCGCGCCGTATCGGAGGGCGAACACTGGCGCGGCCCGCCGCAGACGAATACGGGCGCGGCAAGGGTTTCGGTCGCCTACGCCGGCGGCGAAAGCTTCTCGCTGGCCAAGGAGGATGCCATCGCCTTCACCGCGACCACCGGCAGCCTGCTCGCAGCGACGGTTCCCGATTATCCGCGGCTCGAAGCCATTTCCACCCGCGACTCCTTCGCCCTGCGCCGGTTCGAGTCCGGTTCCTGCACCTATACGGCGGAGGATTTTGCGCGCAGCCCGCTCGGCTTTGCGGCGATCCAGCTGGTCCGGGTCGATTGCGCCGACGAGGAGGAGCTCGACCGCAACAGCTTGCTCGTTCCGGTTGCCGCGCTAGTGTCGGCGGGCGAATAGGCGACAAGGGTCACGACACCGCCATGCTTGGATCAAGATTGCGAAAATGGGGTGGTGATGCGTCCTGGCTGATGGCTGGCGCGTTGCTGCTGGCCGCCCCGTCGGTTGCGCAGGACGATGCGAACAGCGGTGCGAGCGGGAGTGTGCAGGTGGACGAAATCGTCGTCACCGCGCAGAATTCCGGCGCGCCGATGTGGACCATTGCGACGCCGAAGGGCACCATCGTCATGGTCGGCGAGATCAAGGCGGTGCCCAAGGCGACGCCCTGGTTTCCCGAGCGGCTCGAACGTGCGACCGCAGGGGCGCAGCGGGTGATCCTCGGGCTGAGGCCCAAGGTCTCCCCCGGTGACGTTTTCCGGATCATCTTTGCCGGCGGCAAGATCACCAAGCTGCCCAAGGACACCGTGGCCGCCGACTATCTCTCGGACACCCAGCGCGCGCGGCTCGCGGGGTTCGAGCAGGAGTACGACCAGGACTATTCGCGCAGGAGCTTCCTGATGACGTCGTTCGACCTGCTGTCGCGGCGGCTGGGTTTCGCCAAGGATACCGGCAAGGACGCATCGGACA
>JBGSPZ010000148.1:0-4275 GCA_041738375.1 Parerythrobacter sp.
GCGGCGCGCGGCGATCCAGGCGGCCAAGCTCGGCAAGTCGGTGCTCGTGGTCGACGATCGCAAAAAGCTGGGCGGGGTGTCGCTGCACACCGGCACGATCCCGTCGAAGACCCTTCGCGAAACCGCGCTGAACCTGTCCGGCTGGCGCGAGCGCGGCTTTTACGGCCAGGGCTATCGCGCGCGGCAGGACATCCGGTCAGAGGACCTGGCCGTCCGTCTCGACAAGACCATCGCGCACGAAGTCGATGTTCTCGAACACCAGTTCACCCGCAACGGGGTGAAGCATTTGGTCGGTCGGGCGCGGTTCGAGTCGCCGCACCGGCTTGCGGTCGACCGCGAGGTTGGCGACCAGCGCATCACCGAGATCATCGAAGCAGAAAAGATCCTGATCGGGGTCGGAACTACGCCCTACCACCCGGACAGCATCCCGTTCAACGGCACCAGCGTGGTCGATAGCGATCGCTTCATCCTCGCGCCGCGCCTGCCGCGCAGTCTGGTGGTGGTCGGCGCGGGGGTGATCGGGATCGAATATGCCACGATCTTCAGCGCGATGGACGTGCCCGTTACGCTGATCGAGCCGCGCGACAGCCTGCTCGATTTCATGGACCGCGATATCGTGGACCATCTGGTCTATCTGATGCGCGATCGGGGGGTCGATTTGCGGCTAGGTGCCTCGGTGCGCCACGTGGTGTTCAACGAGCGCGAGGAACCGGTCTGCGTCCTCGCCGACGGGCGGCTGGCGAGCGCCGAAACGGTATTGTTCACCGCTGGCCGCATCGGCGCGACCGGCAGCCTCGACCTGGCCAAGGCGGGGCTGACCGCCGATGCACGGGGCCGGATCGAGGTCGATCGCAGCACCTTCCAGACCGCACAGCCGCATATCTATGCGGCGGGCGATGTGATCGGCTTCCCCAGTCTTGCTTCCACCTCGATGGAGCAGGGACGGACTGCGGCGTGCCATGCTTTCGGCAAGGATTGCGCCTGCGCGGATTCGAACCTGCCTTATGGCGTCTACGCGGTGCCCGAACTGTCCTCGGTCGGGCTGACCGAACAGGAGGCGAAGCAGCGCGGGATTGCCTATGAATGCGGTATCGCCCGCTTCCGCGAGACCTCGCGCGGTCACATCATGGGTTCGCACTGCGGCATGCTCAAACTCGTCTGCGAGCAAGGCAGTGGCAAGCTGCTCGGGGCGCATATCATCGGTGAAGGGGCGAGCGAGCTGATCCATATCGGCCAGGCGGTGATCGGCCTCGGCGGTACGGTAAGCTTTCTGGTCGACAACTGCTTCAACTACCCGACGCTGGCCGAAGCGTACAAGATCGCCGCCCTCGATATCTGGAACCGGTTGCAGGCCTCGTCGGGCGAGATCGTGCGACCGCAGTTCGCGAAGGTCGGCTAGACCCCTGCGTCGCGCAGCACGGCGGCGCGCAATTGCTCGATGCCCATGCCCTTCTCGGCGCTGGTCAGGTGCAGTTCGGGGAAGGCCGCCGGGTGCTTGCGCGCCTCTTCCACGGTCTGCTCGGCAACGCGGTCAAGATCGCTTGCCTTGATCTTGTCGGTCTTGGTCAGCACGAGGCGATAGCCGACCGCCGCCGCGTCGAGCATTTTCATCATCTCGCGGTCAACGTCCTTCAGCCCGTGGCGGCTGTCGACCAGCACCAGCGTGCGGTGCAGCACCTGCCGCCCGCGCAGGTAGGTGTTGACCAGCGCCTTCCACTTGTCGACCACCTTCACCGGCGCCTTGGCGAAGCCGTAGCCGGGCATGTCGACCAGCCGGAACAGGGTCGGCTCGCCCACTTCGAAGAAATTGAGTTCCTGCGTCCGGCCCGGGGTGACCGAGGCGCGCGCGATCGCCTTGCGCCCGGTCAGCGCGTTGAGCAGGCTCGACTTGCCGACGTTGGAGCGCCCGCAGAAGGCGATCTCCGGCACCGTAGGATCGGGCAGGAACTTCAATTGCGGGGCCGAGAGGAGGAAATCCACCCGGCCCGAGAACAGCTTGGCCGCACGGCGGGCGAGCGCGGCGCGCTCGGCCTCGTCCAATCGGTTCTCCTCCGTCATTGCGAGCGCAGCGAAGCGATCCAGGGCGACGGCGCGCGCCGTTCTGGATTGCCGCGCACCCTTCGGCTGCTCGCGATGACGAGGAAATGGCTCACGCCTTGCTCTTCTTGTCCCGCTCGGCGACGTTCGCCTGGTCGGTCTTCTGCTTCTCCGCAGCCGCCTTCAGTTGCGGGTGCTTCGAGTAGAGATAGGTCTGCTGCGCCAGCGTCAGCACGTTGTTGGTGATCCAGTAGAGCAGCAGCCCTGCCGCGAACGGAGCCATGACGAACATCAGCATCCACGGCATGATCGCAAATATCTGCTGCTGGACCGGGTCCATCGCGGTCGGGTTGAGGCGGAAGGTCAGCCACATGGTGATGCCGAGGATGACCGCGAGCACCCCGATCCCGAAGATGAACATCAGCCAGCCGGGCACCATGATGCCCATTTTGCTCAGCGCCAACGCCAGCGTCGCCGGGTCCGGCGCTGAGAGATCGCGCAGCCAGCCGTAGAACGGCTGGTGGCGCATCTCGATCGCAAGGATCAGCACCTTGTAGAGCGCGAAGAAGATCGGGATCTGGATCAGGATCGGCAGGCAACCCGCGAGCGGATTGACCTTCTCGGTCTTGTACAGCGCCATGATCTCCTGCTGCTGCTTCTGCTTGTCGTCCTTGAAGCGTTCCTGGATCGCTTTCATCTTCGGCTGGATCGCACGCATCTGCGCCATCGAGGCGAACTGCTTCTGCGCGATCGGGAACAGCAGCAGGCGGATGAGGAAGGTCATCGCGATGATCGCGAGGCCGAAGTTGCCGACCAGACCGAACAGATGCGTCAGCAGCCACCAGATCGGGCGTGCGATCCAGCCGAACCAGCCCCAGTCGATCGCATTGCCGAACTTGTCGACGCCCGCCGCCTCGTACTGGTCGAGGATCGCGCTTTCCTTCGCCCCGGCGAACAGTTGCGTGGTCTTCGTTACCTGCCGCCCGGGCGCGACGGTGATCGGCGAATAGGCCATCTTGGCGACGAACAGGCCGTTGCCGAGCGGTTCGAAATCGGCCTCCGCATTGCTGCCCGCCTGCGGAATGACCGCCGAAAGCCAGTAGATATCGGTAAAGCCGAGCCAGTGCGGTGCGCCCGAAGTCCGCCCTTCGGCGGCGCTTTCCGCCAGATCGTCGTAATCCGGGCCGAACTCGACACCGTCACCGAAGGCGCCGATCGGGCCCGAATGGACGTTGAAGGAATCCTGGCTCGCGGTCTTATCAGTGCGCACGATCCCGGCGCGCGGACGCACCACGACCGGACCGGCGGAGGTGTTGGCCACCGTCTGCTTGGCGCTGATCATGTAGTGCTCGTCGATCGACAGCTCGATCGTAAAGCGCTGCCCTTCGCCGTTGTTCCAGGTCAGCGTCACCGGCTTGCCGGGGGCGAGCGGCCCGCCGGTCGCCTGCCATACGGTATCGACCCCGGGCAGCTTCACGCCCTCGCCCGCCCAGCCGAACTGTGCGTAATGCTGCGCCTCGCTGCCGGCGGGGGAGAAGATGCGCACCGGCTTGCTGTTCTTCTCGACCGTTTCGCTGTGCGTTTTGAGCACGATATCGTCGATCCGCGCGCCGACAGGGTTGATCGAGCCGGAAATCTCGGGAGCGTCGATCTTGACGCGATCCGCCGCGACGAGTGAGGTTTCGAGCTGCTGCGCCTCGCGGGCGATGTCCTCGGGGTTCTGCAACCCGCCTTCGCGCGTGCGCTTCACAGCGGGCGCATCGCTTGCGGTCGCGGCGGGAGCAGCGGCTTGAGCCTGCTCGCTCGCCACGGGCTCTTCGGGTTGCGGATAGAAGAAGCGGATCGCGCTGTCCCATCCGATCAGCAACAGGCCGCACAGCACCACGGCGAGCAGGAGATTACGCTGGTTGTCCAAGATTACGGCCCCAAATGATTCGAACAGGTGTGTTACATAGGTACTACGGCACGGGATCCAAGCCGTGCCCGCCCCAAGGGTGGCAGCGCAGTATACGTTTCAGCGCCAACCATCCACCCTTGATTGCGCCGTGTTTGCCGAGCGCTTCGATCGCATATTGCGAGCAGGACGGCGAGTAGCGGCAGGTCGGCGGCAGGACGCGCGAGGGGCCGAGCTGCCACAGCCGGGCGATCCAGATAAGCGGGTACTTCACGCGCGCTTCGACCTGTGGCGCGGAGTCCGGCGGCGCGGCAGGTCGACCTCGCCCTTGGTGGCCTTCTCGA
>JBGSPZ010000149.1:0-4255 GCA_041738375.1 Parerythrobacter sp.
CTGGGATGCTTGCGCTTGGGCTTGTCGCGTGCCTCGCCTGCGGGTGCCGTACCGCCCTTGGGACGTGGCTGCACCCGCTGGCCGCGCTGCTGCTTGGGTTCCGGCTTGGTCGGCCCGACCCCTTCGACCACAGCGCGGAAATTCTCCGGCAGCGGCAGGCGCTCGAACTCGGCATCGGTGTTGCGGTTGATGTCCTTGAGATACGCGCGCTCGTCTTCTGCACAGAAGGCGATTGCCACGCCATCCGCCCCGGCGCGCGCGGTGCGGCCAATGCGGTGGACATACTGCTCGGGCACATTGGGCAGTTCATAGTTGATCACGTGGCTGACGCCCGGAATGTCGATCCCGCGCGCGGCGACGTCGGTTGCCACAAGGATCGGGGTCTTGGCGCGCTTGAATTCATCGAGCGCGCGTTCGCGCTGCGGCTGGCTCTTGTTACCGTGGATGGCGTTGGCGGGAATGCCGGCCTGTGCCAGCTTCTTCACCATCCGGTCGCAGCCGTGCTTCGTCCGTGCGAAAATCAGCACGCGGGCGAATTTCCCCGGCACCTTGTGCCGTTCGGACAGGATCATCTCGAGCAGCGCCTGCTTCTCGTCCTGCTGCACCATGAACAGGTACTGGTCGATCCGCTCGGCGGTGGTCGCTGCCGGGGTCACGCTGACCTTGACCGGATTGCGGCAGTACTGACCCACCAGATCCTGGATCGCCTTGGGCATGGTCGCGCTGAAGAACAGCGTCTGGCGGTCTTTCGGCACCAGTTCGCTGATCTTGCGCAAAGCATGGATGAACCCGAGGTCGAGCATCTGGTCGGCTTCGTCGAGCACGAGGATCTCGACCGCATCGAGGCGGAATGCCTTCTGGTCGATCAGGTCGAGCAGGCGGCCGGGGGTCGCGACGAGGATGTCGGTCCCGCGATGCAGCTTGTTGCGATCCTTGCCGACCGAAGTACCGCCGACGATCGAATGGACCTTGAGACCTGCCAGCGCGCCGTAATCCTTGGCCGACTGGGCGATCTGCCCGGCCAGCTCGCGGGTCGGGGCGAGCACCAGCATACGGCAGCTCTTGTACGGGGTCTGGTTTTCCGCGCCGCGCAACCGGTCGATGCTGGGCAGCATGAAAGCGGCGGTCTTACCGGTGCCGGTCTGCGCGATGCCGAGCAGGTCGCGTCCTTCGAGCACGGGCGGGATTGCCTGGGTCTGGATGGGGGTCGGTTCGCTGTAGCCCTTGAGATCGAGTGCCTGGAGGACGGGCTGCGACAGCCCGAGTTGGTCGAATGTCATGTAGTGTAAACTCGCAAAATATGCGGCGCGCAGCCCGAACGGGGCGCGCGGCGCGGGGGGTTTAACCGCCCGCGTGAAAAGGGAAGTCCTTGAAAAAATCGACCGAAACGCGGCCGAGGCGGGCCTGTAAGCTCTCCGCCGGTTCACGCTGCCGTGCGTTTCGATGGCGGTCATGTGGTGCAATGCAGCACAAATGTCAATGCCGCATTCGCCGCGCGTTGGGATTTCGGCAAGGTTTGGTCGCTAGGGAAGTGGCCGAGGACAGTGGGACACATCCCCGGGGACGCGGAACGTGATCGAAGTCGAAATCCAGAACGAGGAACGCCAGACGCAGGAGCGCATCCGCTTTGCCGCCGTCCCGCGGATTGGTGAAGGCATCCGGTTGAAGGAGCCCGACGGCTTCTGGGCATCCTACGATGTGCTCGACGTTTGGTACCAGAAGGCCGAGTACGGCGATGTCTGGGTGCCTTACCTGCATGTCCGCCTCACTCCGGTTGAAGGGGCTTCCGTTCCTGCTGCCAACGATGCGGCGGACTATCAGCGGGAGGTCGTGTCATTCAGAACCTGATAAAACGCCTGGCCCCGGTGCCTCCCGCCCCCTCGGGTGCGCGCACCGTAGGGACGATCAACGAGCAGCCCAAGGTCGCCAGTGCGACGTCTGGTGCTTCGAGGCAGCGCCGCGCGCTGGTGGTCGACGACAGCCGGATGGTCCGCCGCGCCTCGCGCGCCATTCTCGAGGAGTTCGGTTACGCCGTGACCGAAGCCGAAGATGGGCAGGAGGCCCTCGCCCGGATCAAGGCAGGCGGTATGCCCGACCTCATCACGCTCGACTGGAACATGCCCAATATGGGCGGGATCGAGACGCTGCGCGCTTTGCGGGCGCAGTATGGCGATGCCGTGGGCAAAGTCATGTTCTGCACCACCAACACGGACGTGATCGACATACACAAGGGCATCGACGCGGGTGCAACCGAATGGATCGTCAAGCCGTTCGACAAGCCGTCGATGCGGGCCAAGCTGGAGAAGATCGGGGCGATCTAGACTTTTGAGTCTTCGCGCCACTCATGGTTGCGCGCGGGCTCCAGCTTCGACAGCCTGCGCGCGGTGACGCCGGTCTGCAGCACGAACAGCACGATCAGGATCGAGCCGACCACGCCGGTGAAGATGTCGAAGCCGGATATGGCACCGAACCATCCGGGTCCGGTGCCGAAGACCATCATGGCCAGCGTCAGCCCGATCAGCATGAAGCGCAATTCGGTCGGCCCCGCATTGAGGTAGGACAGCTTGAGCTCGCCGAGCACGCGGACCGAGAGGAAGGCGTGGATCGAAAGCAGGAGGTATCCTGCCAGCGCAATCAGCGCGATTTCCAGCGTCACATAGGGGCTGAGCCCGATTCCGGCCACGACCAGCGTCGTCGCCAGCCCGTCGCAGCTGTGGTCGAGGAAATAGCCATAGCGCGGACGTTCGATCTTGCGATAGCGGGCAAGGCTGCCGTCGGTGCTGTCGCCGAACCACTGGACGACGTAACCCGCTATCGACAGCCACAGCCAGTCCTCCGCCAGATTGCTGGCGAGGTAGCCGGCGAAAACCATCAGCGCCCCGACCATCCCGACATAGGTCAGGAGGTCGGGCGTGACCCAAGCGGGAAAGCGCGCGCAGATCGCATTGAGCAGCCTCCGCTCGGAGCGGGCGAGGAGGTTGTCCTGGATGCGGTCGATCGGAGACGGGGGGGGGTTCTTCGAATTGTCCATCGCGCGCCGCCATGGGCCAATTTTCCTTGGGCGACAATTGCGTAAGCTACAATTTGGTTACAACTGCCGCGAACCCATGCCGCCTTTAAGCAGGTCAGATCATCGCGATGCCTTGCCGAACGGGCGGTTGAGCCGGACAATCTTCCAATTCAGAATCGCCGCAAAGCTGACCCACACGAGGTAGGGCACGATCAGCCAACTCGCCAGAACCGAATAGTCCCGCAGCAGCACGCACAGCGCCAGCACAGAGGCCCACAGGAACGGCACCTCGACCAGCGCCCAGTCGGGCCGCCTGAGCGTGAAAAACAACGGCGACCAGAGGAAATGGAACACGGCGTTGACGAGATAGAGGCCGATCAGGACCTGCCGCGCGCCTTCGTCAGCCGCGCCGTTCCAACTCAGCACGAAGGCCCAGGCCGCTAGCCCGAGGATGATCGTCCACGCCGGCCCGAACAGCCAGTCGGGCGGCTGCCAGCTCGGCTTTTCGAGATCGCGATACCACGCGCCGATCTTGGTCAGCAGCCCCCCGCCCAACCCGAGGATGACGGCCCATGCGATGGCGAAGGTGAGTTGGAAGGTCATGTCGCGAGCCCCGCCGCCTCCAGCAACGCCTGCGTGCTCAAATCGAACTCCGCGCCGCCCGCCTCGATATCCTTCGCCATCTTCTTGCCCAGCTCGACGCCGAACTGGTCGAAGGGGTTGATCCCCATCAGCACGGCGTTGGCGAAGGTGCGGTGTTCGTGGAAGGCGATCAGTGCACCGAGGGTCGCGGCGTCGAGATCGTCGCACAGCATGGTCGCGCTCGGGCGGTCGCCGGGGAAGGCGCGCGCGGGGTCTTGTCCGTCGGCGCTCATATTGCCGCCCGCCATCAGCGCCGCGCCCTGCGCGAAGCAGTTGGTCAGCAGGATGCGGTGATGCGCCGGATCGAGCTCGTCGCCCGGGGCGATGCTGGCGATGAAATCGACCGGGATCAGGTGCGTGCCCTGATGGAGCAGTTGGAACACCGCGTGCTGGGCATCGGTCCCCACCCCGCCCCAGGTCACTGGCGCGGTCGGTCCAACGACCGGCTCGCCCGACGAGGTGACGCGCTTGCCGTTCGATTCCATCTCGAGCTGCTGGAGATAGTCGGGCAGCAGCGCCAGGCGCTCGTCATAGGCGAAGCAGGCGCGGGTCTGGCAGCCGCGGATGCGGGCATAATACTGATCGGCGAAGGCCGCGCGCAGC
>JBGSPZ010000185.1:0-4324 GCA_041738375.1 Parerythrobacter sp.
GGTCGTCTTCGAGCGCCTTCACCGGGAACCGCCATGCGACATGCGCCGCATCGTAGAGTGCGCCGTAAGCGCCGTCGTTGATGTACAGCTCACCGCCGCGGCGCTTGTTCACCTGCACGATCATCGAGCTGTATTCAGCCGAGGCGCGCGGCCGGGTTCGCACCACAGCTCGGCGTTGTAGGCGATCGGCAGGGCTTCGAAATGGCGCGCGATGATGGCGAAGTAATCCTCCAGCGGCGGAGGTTCCATGCCGGGGTAGATGCTGGGGAAGCCGCCGCCGACGTCGATCATGTCGATCACCACGCCCGCCTCGGCGATCGCGGCGCGAACGCGGTCGAGGGCGGTGACATAGGCAAACGGGCTCATCGCCTGGCTGCCGACGTGGAAACAGATGCCCAGCCAGTCGCAATGCTGGCGGGTGGCGGACAGCAGCTCGGCCGCATCGGCGAGATCAACCCCGAACTTGGACGCGAGCGAAAGCTCGGAATATTCGCTCGACACCCGCAGGCGGACCAGCAGCCGCAGGTCCTGCGCCGGCTCGCCCGCATCGTCGCGGCAGGCGTCGACGATCTTTTCCAGCTCCTCGATCGTGTCGAGGCTGAAGGTGCGCACGCCGTGGGTGTGGTAGGCTTCGCGGATCGCGCGCGGGGTCTTGACCGGGTGCATGAAACACAGCGTCGCCTGCGGCAGCGTGGCGCGCGCCAGCCGCACCTCGGCGATCGAGGCGACATCGTAATGCGAAATGCCGTTGTCCCACAGGATGCGCAGCAGCTCGGGCGAAGGGTTCGCCTTCACCGCATAGAGCGACTTGCCGGGAAACTTCTCGACGAAGAAACGCGCCGCGCGCGCGGCGGCGTGCGGACGGTTGAGAATGACCGGTTCGTCCGGCTGGAGGTCGCGGACTACAGAACGTGCGTCGGGATAAATGTGCAACTCAAGGGACCCCCTAAACGGTTCTTGCGAACCATGAAACGACAAGCTGCCTTGCGGTTAGGAAGTCCCCTTGGGGCAGCGGGAGCGGCGCATATAGGGCCTGCGATGTGAATCGCAAATGAAAATCGCGGGGATTGTGCGACCCTTTTGCATGACAACGGGCGGGCGGGGACAGGGGTTCCGGATTCCGCCTCGCCGCAGGCTCGTTTCGCCCTAGCTGAGCCGGTTACGGAAGTCCTCGTAGCCGAAGCTCTTCACCTGTTCGAGCGCATCGGTTTCGCTGTCCCACAGCCAGATCGACGGCAGCGGGACGCCGTTGAAGGTGTTGGTCTTGACCATCGAATAATGCGCCTGGTCGAGGAAGGCGAAGCGCTGGCCCGGCTCGCACGGCACCGGCAGGCGATAATCGCCGATCACATCGCCCGCGAGGCACGAGGGGCCACCCAGGCGGACGGGGATGTCTTCATCGTCTGCGAGCTCACCCAGCATTGCAGGCCGATAGGGTGCCTCGATCACATCGGGCATGTGGCAGGTGGCCGAAACGTCGGTGATCGCCACCGGCATCCCGTTCCAGTGGCTGTCGAGGATGGTGCCGACGAGGATCCCCGCGTCGAGCGCCACCGCCTCGCCCGGTTCGAGATAGATTTCCGCCTCGCTGTCTTCCTTCGCATCGCGCAGGAATTCGACCAGCTCCTCGCGCTGGTAATCGGCGCGGGTGATGTGGTGGCCGCCGCCCATGTTGATCCATTTGAGCTGGCCGAAATACGGCTCGATCGCGTCGAACACCCGGTCCCAGGTCTGGCGCAGCGGCTCGAAGTCCTGCTCGCACAGATTGTGGAAATGGATCCCGTCGACCAGCGCCATATGCTCTTCGGTCAGCTGGTCGAGCGGGAAGCCGAGCCGGCTGCCGGGGCTGGACGGGTCGTAGCGCGGCACCTCGCCGGTCGGCACCTGCGGGTTGATCCGGAGGCCTACCTCGAAATCCTGCCCCGCCGCGCGCGCCGCGTCGAGGATCAGCGCGGCACGTTCGATCTGCTGCGGGGAGTTGAAGATGACGTGGTCGGACAGGCGGATGACCTCTTCCAGATCCTCCGGCTTGTAGGCCGCGCAATAGGTGCTGATCTCGCCGTCGTAGAACTCGCTCGCCAGCCGCGCTTCCCACAGCCCGCTGGTGCACACCCCGTCGAGATATTCGCCGATGATCGGCGCAACCGAATGCATCGAAAACGCCTTCAATGCCGCGAGCACCTTGATCCCCGCCGCATCGCGGACATCGGCGAGCACCTGCAGATTTGCGCGCAGCTTCGCCGCATCGACCACGAAAGCGGGGCTATCGACGCGGGAGAGGTCGAACTGGGCAAATGCCCCCGGATCGCCGGCTTTGGTTTCCATATCTAGCTTTGGGCCTTTATTGGTTCACGCAGAGACGCGGAGAAGAAAGGGGAGACGCAGAGTTTCAGGATGGCTTGTAGTCGTTGACGACCCTGCGGATACCATCCTTCATCGTCGCCTCGGAGAAATTGAGCAGCAGCCCTACGGGCTGTTTGAGAAGCCGCAGATAAGTGAGCAATTGCTTCGCGTGCGCCTTGCTCATTTGCTCAACCGCCTTGATTTCCAGAACGAGCCGTTGATCGACCAGCATGTCGATCTTGAATGCGGGATCGTGCAGTTCGCCGTCGAAGACGGCCTTCACCTGAACTTGCCGGTCCACAGTCAACCCTCGCCTGCGCAATCGACCAGTCAGCACGGACTCATAGACGGACTCAAACAGGCCAGGACCGAACTCGCGATGGATCGCAATCGCATCTTCGATCACCATGGAACTGAGCTCATCGATCGGAACCAAAGATCCCTCCGCGTCTCCCATTTCTTCTCCGCGTCTCTGCGTGAACCAAACTTCTCTCCTCAGAACTCGACCGGTCCCTCAAGCTCCTCAACGGTCCACGGCAGGCCGTGCTGGTTGAGCATGTCCATGAACGGGTCCGGGTCCATTTGTTCCATGTTGAACACGCCCTCGCCCTTCCAGATGCCCTGCACCATCATCGCGCTGCCGATCATCGCGGGCACGCCGGTGGTATAGCTGACGGCCTGGTTGCCGGTTTCCTCGTAAGCCGCCTCGTGAGAACAGATGTTCTTGATATAGAAGGTCTTCTCGCCCGAACCATCCAGCGCCTCGCCGGTGGCGATGCAGCCGATGTTGGTGTTGCCCTTGGTCGTCTCACCCAGCGTTTCCGGCTTGGGCAAAACGGCGGCGAGGAATTGGAGCGGGATGATTTCCACGCCCTTGTACTTGATCGGCTCGATGCTGGTCATGCCGACATTCTGCAGCACGGTGAGGTGCGTGATATAGGCATCGCCGAAGGTCATCCAGAAGCGCGCGCGCTCCATCTCCGGGTTGAACTTCGCGAGGCTCTCCAGCTCCTCGTGGTACATCATGTACATGTTCTTCTTGCCGACCGCTTCGAAGTCGAACTCGACCTTGTGCGCCATCGCCGGGGTCTCGACGAAGGTGCCGTTCTCCCAATGCCGCGCGGGCGCGGTCACTTCGCGGATGTTGATTTCAGGATTGAAGTTGGTGGCGAAATGCTGGCCGTGGTCGCCCCCGTTGCAGTCGAGAATGTCGAGCGTGCGGATGGACTTCAATTTGTGCTTCTTGAGCCACATGGTGAACACGCTGGTCACCCCCGGATCGAAGCCCGAACCGAGCAGCGCCATGATCCCGGCCGCCTTGAACCGGTCGTGATAGGCCCACTGCCAGTGGTATTCGAACTTCGCCTCGTCCTTGGGCTCGTAATTGGCGGTGTCGAGATAGCTCACCCCGGCTTCGAGGCAGGCGTCCATGATCGGCAGATCCTGATACGGCAGCGCGAGGTTGACAACGAGCGTTGGCTGGACCTTCTTGATCAAATTGACCATCGCCGGGACTTCTTCGGCATCGATCTCATAGGTCGCGACATCGACCCCGCAGCGCTGCTTCACGCTGGCGGCAATCGCATCGCATTTGCTCTTGGTGCGGCTGGCGAGGTGGATGCTGGAGAAGATCTCCGGATTGAACGCCATCTTGTGGACGCAGACCGAGCTGACGCCGCCGGCACCGATTACGAGAACTGTCGACATGTTAGGTGATCTCCGAATTCGAATCTTGCCGTCCCCCTAGCGAAATGCGCTAGAGCCGCCAAATGATCCGAGACGATATGCGCATGCCGACCCGAGAGGGCGTTATCGAAGCCGCCGCCAAGGTCGCAAGCATCCTGCCCCCAACGCCGCTGCTGCCAGTCACCTTCGAGGGCGTGCGCTGCTGGGCCAAGGCCGAAGTGCTGCAACCCATCGGCGCGTTCAAGATTCGCGGCGCATGGCACCGGCTCTCGGCCCTGAGCGACGCGGAGAAGGC
>JBGSPZ010000194.1:0-3804 GCA_041738375.1 Parerythrobacter sp.
CGTCGTCTGGCGACCAAGGCCGGCAACGATCGCCGGGAGCAGCGCGCCGGCCCCGACCCGTGCGGTCTGTTCATCGATTCCCAATTCGCGTGCCATCGACGTGATGACCCCGCTTTGCTGCAATACCTGTGCGAGACTCATCGCGACCTTCTCCCTAATGGTATCCGTGGGGCTATTTCTTGCCGAACAGGCCCTTCGCCATCCCGGTCAAATCGTTGAGCGGATTGCCGTCGCCGTCCTTGTCGAACATCTTGCCGATGCTCGATGGGTCGTTCTTGATCGCGCTGGCAAACTCGGTGAGCGAACCTTCGCCGCCGATCTGGTCGACGATCTGCTTGAGCGTGCCCGCACCCAGCCCGGTCTTGGCAGCGGCATACTCCACAGTGTCGCCTTCGGCCTGATGCCCTTGGCCGAGCGCGGCGATCGCCTTTTCCGCCATTTCGGGCGGGATGCCGATCTTGGCAGCAAGGTTCTTCACATCGTCCGGCGCGCCGCCGATATTCTTCAGGATTCCGTCGAAAAAGCTCATGACAATCTCCAGCTGGGGTGATTCTTGGCGTCATGCTACAGCATCGGCGCACGGCCCGGAAACGATAAAGCCCCCGGTCCGGTTTCCCGGCCGGGGGCCCCTCTCCAACCGTGAATTTCGCGTCAGGCTGCCTGTGGGGCCGCCTGCCGTACGCCTTCGTCGACATGACTTTCGAACTGGGCGAAATTGTCCACGAACAGCTGCACCAGATTCTGCGCGGTGCGGTCGTATTCGTCCTTGTCGGTCCAGGTCGCGCGAGGATCGAGCAGCGTCTGGTCGATCCCTGCTTCGGCCAGCGCGGGTACCGAAACCGGCACGTCGAAGCCGAAATTCTCGTCCTTGCGGAACTCCACCCCGTCGAGCTTGCCGTCGAGCACCGCATTGAGCAGCGCGCGGGTGGCCTTGATCGGCATGCGGCTGCCGACGCCGTACTTGCCACCGGTCCAGCCGGTGTTGAACAACCAGCACTGGACCCCGCCCTTGGCGATGCGTTCTTTGAGCAGATTGCCATAGACCGACGGGTGTCGCGGCATGAAGGCAGCGCCGAAACAGGTGCTGAAGGTCGCCTCGGGCTCGGTCACACCGATCTCGGTGCCCGCCACCTTGGCGGTGTAGCCGCTGAGGAAGTAGTACATCGCCTGATCCGGCGTCAGCCGCGCGATCGGGGGCAGCACGCCGAAGGCATCGGCGGTGAGCATGATCACGTTTGCCGGAGCCGGGCCGAGGTTCTTTTCCGAGGTGTTGGGGATGTACTCGATCGGATAGGCGCCGCGGGTGTTCTCGGTCTTGCTGCCGTCGGTGAAATCGAGCTCGCGGGTCGCCGGATCCATCGTCACGTTCTCAAGGATGGTGCCGAACATCTTGGTGGTGGCGTAGATCTCCGGTTCGCCTTCGTCCGAGAGGTTGATCATCTTGGCGTAGCAGCCGCCCTCGAAGTTGAACACCGCCTGGTCCGACCAGCCGTGCTCGTCATCGCCGATCAGCGTGCGGCTGGCATCGGCGCTCAGCGTGGTCTTGCCGGTGCCCGACAGACCGAAGAAGATCGCGCTCTTGCCGTCCGCGCCGATATTGGCACTGCAGTGCATCGGCATCACGCCCTGCGCCGGGAGCAGGTAGTTGAGCAGGCCGAACACGCCCTTCTTCATCTCGCCCGAATACTCGGTGTTGCCAATCAGGATCAGCTTGTCGGTGAAGTTGACCGCGATCACCGTGTCGCTGCGGCAGCCGTGGCGCTCCGGATCGGCTTTGAAGCTGGGCAGGTTGATGATGGTATATTCCGGCGAGAAATCCGCAAGCTCGTCTGCCGTTGGGCGGACCAGCAGCGTGCGGATGAACAGGTTGTGCCACGCCATCTGGTTGATGACCCGCACGTTGACGCGGTACTCGGGTTGTGAACCGCCAAACAGGTCGGCGACATAGAGCTCGTCCTGATCCTGCACCGCGGCAAGGAAATCGGCTTTGAGATTGGCCCAGTGCGCCGGGTCCATCGGCTGGTTGATCGCGCCCCAGTTGATCGTATCTTCGGTCATCGCATCGCGGACAATATACTTGTCCTTCACGCTGCGGCCGGTGAATTTGCCGGTATCGACCAGCAGCGCACCATCCCTGGTCAACTGACCCTCGCCCTTTTTCAGCGCGTGCTCGACCAGCGCGGCAGTGCCGAGATTGGGGTGAATGATGGCCCGGGAGGCGATGCCCTGGGCTTCGAGCGGGTGGGAAAGCGCGATCGTCACGAGTGTCTCCTGGCGGTGTCTGGCCTGCATGAGGGGGCGCGGGCCGAGTCGCATGCATACCTATGCACGGGGAATTGCGGCTGCGCATAATCTCGCGCTGCCCCCGCGTCAAATCCGCTGTCGCAGGAATGTGCGCGATGCAGCCGGATCGGGCGCAAAACGCGTTGCCGCGTTGTCTATTGCGGCAAGGACGGCTAGCGTCGGCTGCCCGGCCCACGACCCTGCAATGCGGAGCAAGCATGTCCGACAAACTGGCGGAATCGACGGACGGCCAGCAAGTTATCGCGCTGGTCGATGATGACCGCAATATCCTAACCACCGTGTCGATCGCCCTGCAGGCCGAGGGATATGCAACGCGGCTCTATTCCGATGGCGAAGCGGCATTGAAAGCGCTGCTGGAAAACCCGCCCGATCTCGCGGTGTTCGACATCAAGATGCCCAAGATGGACGGTATGGAGTTGCTGCGCCGCCTGCGGCAGAATTCGGCTCTCCCGGTCATCTTCCTGACCAGCAAGGACGACGAGCAGGACGAGGAAGCGGGACTCGAGCTCGGGGCGGACGATTACATCGCCAAGCCCTTCAGCATCCGCCTGCTGACCGCGCGCATCCGCGCGATCCTGCGCCGCAGCGATGCGCAGGCGATGGTCCAGATCGAAGACGGTTCGGGTGGAGAAGCCAACGAGAACGCGATCGTCACCCGCGGACGGCTGCTGATGGATCCGGCCCGCCATTTCGTCAGCTGGGGCGGCAGGCCGGTTTCGCTGACCGTGACCGAGTTTCTCATCCTCGAAGCGCTCGCGGTGCGCCCCGGGGTAATCAAGTCGCGCAACCAGCTGATGGACGCCGCCTACCCTGACGATATCTTCGTCGACGACCGGACGGTGGACAGCCACATCAAGCGGATGCGGCGCAAGTTCCGCTCGGTCGATCCGACCTTCGGTGCGATCGAGACCCTCTATGGGGCGGGATACAGCTTCACCGATGGCTGAGACCGCCAGATCGGGCCGTTTTGGCGCCGGGCTCGAGCGGCTCAGCTGGGCGAACAGGCTCTCGCTCACTTCGCGCATCCTTGCGGTCAACCTGCTGCCGCTGGCGCTGCTCGGCGGAGGGCTGTTCTATCTCGACGGCTATCGCAAGCAGCTCCTGACCGAACGTTACAAGCTCGCGCGGACCGAAGCGCAGATCACCGCCGAAGCGCTCGCCGGGGCGACGCGGCAGCGGCAGGAGGCGTTGCTGGTGCAGATCGGCAAGGAACAGCGGATGCGCGTGCGCATGTTCGATGCCGAAGGCAACCTGTGGGCCGACAGTTTTGCGCTCGCCGAACCGTCGTTCACATTCGCCGACACGTCGAAGGACGACTGGAGCGAAGATTGGGCGCAAACGCTCGACCGGATCGTGGACACTGTCGTCTCCGCCGAGCCGGTGGAGGACTACGTCGAACCCGAAGCAAATGTCGCCGACGCATGGCCCGAACTGGCGCGGGCGCGCGAGACGGGGCTGAGCCAGATCCAGCTGCGCGACTGGACGGACGGTTCGCCGGTC
>JBGSPZ010000205.1:0-2855 GCA_041738375.1 Parerythrobacter sp.
TGCCGCCGCTCGATCAGCCGCGCGAGCGGCGAGAGGGCGAGGTTGGCGAGCAGCAGCCCATAGAGCGTGGTCAGGATGGCCAGCGCCACGCTGGAGACGAGCAGGGCGGTCGATGCATCGTCCATCCGCATCTGGGTGAGGGCGAACAGGGTCCCGGCCATGCCGAACACCGGGGCCAGCTCGGTCGCGAGGCAGATCGGGCGCATCGCGGCTTCACGCTGCCGCACCCGCTCGGCGCGGCAGTGTTCGTGTTCCTCCAGCAGCGCCTTCAATGAGCGGGAATGAACCAGCGCAGCGGTGACCCGGGCGATCTCGCTGTCCGAGGTGCGGCAGGCCTGGCCGCGCAGGATGCCGTCGTGGCGCATGTCTTCGACGCATCCGGCGATCTCCGCGCGGACCTTGCGGAAGTCGAAGCGGGGGGTGAACAGATTGCCGATCGATTCGGCAGCTGCGGTGAGCTCGCGCCCGCCGCTGCCCAGCATGGTGGCAAGCAGCGTCCCGCCCAGCACGATTCCCGCGCCGGTGCCATCCCACAGTGCTCCAAGATCCATCGCCAAGCTCCTTCTTCGATCCGCAGAACGGCCCCTGCGGCGGGATTTTCAGCGGCATGGCGAAGGGCGGCGGTGATTTGCAGGTCTGCGGCAAGTGCTTGCCGCCCGAAGCCGGCGCACCGCAGGATTCCCTCGGCAAAAGGCAAACTGGCACGGCGCTTGCTGAATGCCATGGGCACAGGACGGCAGACCCGTCCGAGCTTTAAGGACGAGGCCCATGAGCGAAAGACTGTTCGGCATTCACGGCGCGGCGCTGGAATTGCGCTCGCAGCGTATGGGGCTGCTGACCTCCAATATCGCCAATGCGGCGACCCCCGGCTACCGCGCGCGCGATATCGACTTCAATGCCGCGCTCGCCGCCCGGCTGGGGGGCGCGAAGCAAAGCGAGGCGGTCGAGCTGGCGACCCGCTACCGCGTGCCGACCATGGCCAGCCTCGACGGCAATACCGTCGAACTGGCGAACGAACAGCTCGCCTTCGCGCAGAACGCCGTCGCCTATTCCGCCACGCTCAGCTTCGTCGCGTCACGGGTGCAGACGGTCACCCGTGCGCTGAAGGGAGAATAGCGATGGGCGCTCCCGTCAACCTGTTCGACGTCGTCCAGCGCGGCATGTCTGCGCAGATGGTGCGGATGAACGCGGCTGCCAGCAACCTCGCCAATTCCGGCACGGTGGCGAGCAGCGAGCAGGAGGCCTACCGCGCGCTGCGCCCGGTGTTCCAGCAGGAACTGGACAGCTCAACCGGCCTCTCCAGCGTCCGCGTCGCCGAGGTGCGCAAGGCGGATACCGCCGCCGTGCGACGCCACGATCCCGATCACCCGCTCGCCGACGAAAACGGAGACGTATGGGAAAGCGGCGTCGATGAGAACACCGAGATGGTCGAAATCATGGAAAGCGCCCGCCAGTACCAGAACCTGGTCGAGGCGATGAACACCGCAAAGCAGCTGATGCTGGAAACGATCAGGAGCAAATGATGGAAGTAGAATCCACCAGCGGCCTCGCCGCCAATCTGCAGGCGCTGAATGCGCCGGGCACCGTTGCGCGGGCATCCTCGCAAGGGGGTATCGGTGCGCTCGACCAGGGCGACTTCCTGCGCCTGATGCTCGCTCAGTTGCAGCAGCAGGACCCGCTTGAGCCGGTCGATAACAAGGACATGCTGGCGCAGATGGCGCAGTTCACCGCGCTCGCCGGCAGCACCGAAACCAACCAGACGCTGGCCGACATCTCGGCCAAGCTCGACGCGCTGATCGCGGTGCAAAAGCCCGCCCAGCCCACCACCTGAGGAGCAAGCCCGATGACATCCTTCTACACCTCGCTGAACGGCCTCAAGAATTCGCAGACCGATCTCAGCACCATCGCGCACAACATCGCGAACGCCGAAACCACCGGCTTCAAGAAGAGCAATGTCGAATTCGCCGATATCGTCGCCAACGGCTCGGCCTCGAACCCGCGCATGACGCAGGGGATCGGCGCGACCGTGGCGGGGATCAACCAGAACTTCAGCCTCGGCGCGATCGAGCAGACGGGGCGAAGCCTCGACATCGCGATCGACGGCGACGGCTTCTTCACCACCCGCAACCCGGAAAACGGCCAGGTGCTCTACACCCGCAACGGCAGCTTCCAGATCGACTCGGTCGGCAACATCACCGATTTCGCGGCCAAGAACCTGCAGATGTTCGCCGTCGATGCGAGCGGCGCGGTGATCAATCCCGGGACCACGGTGGATGCCGTGGTGCCGACGACCAACGGCACCGGTTCGGAACTGGCGAGCATCACCATCGAGAAGAACGGCCTGATCAACGCCGCCTATGCCGATGGCAGCACCCAGCCGATCGGGCGCGTGGCGCTGGCGACTTTCGTTGCGCCGACCGGCCTACGCGCGGTGGGCTCGACCAATTGGGAAGCGACCGGGTACTCGGGCAGCGCGACTTACGAACTGCCCGGCAACGGGCGAAACGGCCAGCTGCTCGCCGGCGCACTCGAACGCTCGAACGTCGATCTGGCGGAGGAAATGGTCGGGCTGATCACCGCGCAGCGCAATTTCCAGGCCAATGCCAAGGCGATCGATACCGCCACCCAGTTCTCGCAGACGATCATCAACCTGCGCAGCTGACCGGCACGACTGAGGGAGGCCCGCCATGGACCGGATGATCTACACCGCGCTGACCGGCATGGATGCCGCGATGACACGCCAGCGCGCCATCGCCAGCAATCTCGCCAACGCCAGTACGCCCGGTTTCCGCGCCGAAACCTTCGCCACCATGGCGGCGCATCTGCCCGGTAGCGCGCTCGACGTGCGCGGCTAT
>JBGSPZ010000212.1:0-1825 GCA_041738375.1 Parerythrobacter sp.
GCGCGCGGCTTCAACGTCAATCAGGGCAGCAACGCGCTCGCCATTTCGCGATAAGACCGCTGCCAATGTCGCAGATCGCGCTTCCGCTGACCCATCGCCGGGATTCGGACCCCGAGCAGATTGTGGTCGGCAATGCCAACCTTCCGGTGATCGAGTCGCTGCGCGATCCCGCCGCCTGGCCGTTCCGCACGGCCGTCCTCACCGGTCCACCGCGATCGGGCAAGTCGTTGCTCGGCAAGTGGTTTGCCGCGCAAGGTGCAGGCGAGGCGATCGATGGTGCCGACAGACTTGACGAGACGGACCTGTTCCACCGCTGGAACCGCGCGCAGGAAGACGGCCGCCCGCTGCTGATGATCGTCGACGGCGGGCAATGGGACATCGCGCTGCCCGATCTGCGCAGCCGGATGGGCGCCGCGCTGCATCTGGAGATCGGCGCTCCGGATGATGCCATGCTTGCCGACCTGATCGAAAATCTTGCCGCCCGCCGCGGCCTTGCGCTGGGCGAGGGCGCGCTTACCTATCTCGTACCGCGAGCGGAGCGCAGCTTTGCCGAAGTGGAGCGGCTGGTGGAAACGATCGACCGGCTCAGCCTCGAGCGCAAGGTGCCGGCGACGCTCTCGGTCTGGCGCGATGCGCTGGAGGCGTTGCAGGGGCCCGAGCAAGCACGCTTGCTCTGACGCCGACTAAGTGGGAGAATGCCGCGATGTTCGACCGGCTGAAGAGCTATCTGGACTCGGTTCGCGCGCGCGATCCCGCGCCGCGTTCGCGGTGGGAAGTGCTGCTCTATCCCGGTGTGCTCGCGCTTGGCCTGCACCGCGTGGCGCATTGGCTGTTCGAAGCGCAGCTGTATTTTCTCGCGCGATTTGTGAATCATTTCAGCCGCTTCCTGACCGCGATCGATATCCACCCGGGGGCGACGATCGGGAAGAACCTGTTCATCGACCATGGTTTCACCGTGATCGGTGAAACCGCCGAAATCGGCGACAATGTGACCATCTACCAGTGCGTTACGCTGGGCGGTACGAACCCGACCAACGGCATCGGCGGTAAGCGTCACCCGACCATTTCGGACAATGTGATCATCGGCTCGGGCGCGCAGGTCATCGGGCCGATCACCGTGGGCAAGCGCGCGCGCATCGGGGCCAACGCGGTGGTGACCGACGATGTGCCCGAAGGTGCGACGATGATCGGGCTCAAGGCCCGCTCGACCCTGATTCCGGCGGAGGAATGGATCCGCGAATTCATCCCCTATGGCACGCCGTGCGACGATCCGTGCAAGGAGATAGGCGCTCCGGGTCGCGACTGTGTCGAGAAGCTGGAGAACGAAATCGCGGCGATGCGGGCCGAACTCGCCGAACTGCGCGAACTTGCGGGCGAGCGCGAGACAGCGAAGCGCAGCGGGACCGATAGCCTGTGAAGCCTAGTCCCGGGGGCACCGTCGTTGCTTTCCCGGGCCGCTCGCCCAGCCAGGTCGGTTTTACCCGCGAGGAACTCCAGCGCATCCTCGATCTCTATGGACGGATGGTGGCGGCGGGCGAATGGCGCGACTATGCGATGGATTTCGATCGCGAAAGCGCCAGCTTCGCTGCCTTCCGCCGCACCGCCGAGCGACCACAGGCGCGGGTCGAAAAGCGCCCCGCATTGCGCAACCGCCAAGGCATGTGGACGCTGTTCGGGGAGCACGGACAGGTGCTCAAGCGCGGGCACGAGCTGATGGGCGTGCTCGCCCCGATGGAGCGTCGGCTCGTCAAGGTGGTCGATAGCTAGTCCGGCAATCGTTCGCATTTCACCTTCTAGCCCCTTCCCTTGAGGGAAGGGGTTGGGG
>JBGSPZ010000214.1:0-1691 GCA_041738375.1 Parerythrobacter sp.
AGCGTGTCGAGCCCCTTGCCGGTCTTCGCGCTGACCGCGAGCAGCGGCACGCCGCGCACCTGCGCCAACCCTTCGTCGAGCGCGAACTTGATCCCGTTGAACAGCTTGCTGGCATCCTCGCCGCCCTGTCGGCCCGACGGGTCCTGTCCGGCGACATCCCATTTGTTGATCGCGATGATCAGAGCGCGGCCTTCCTGCAGCACGCGGTCGGCGATCTTCAGGTCCTGGTGCTCGAGCCCGAGCGTCGCGTCGAGCAGCAGCACGACGACTTCGGCGAAATCGACCGCACGCAGCCCGTCTGCGACCGAGAGCTTCTCCAGTTTCTCGACCACCTTGGCGCGCTTGCGCATCCCGGCGGTGTCGATCAGGTGGATGTCGCGCACCTCGCCGCTCTTCGGGTCTTTCCACTGCCAGTCTATGGCGATCGAATCGCGGGTGATCCCGGCTTCAGGGCCGGTTAGCAACCGGTCTTCGCCCAGCAGGCGGTTGATCAGCGTCGATTTGCCGGCATTGGGCCGACCGACGATGGCGAGCTTGAGCGGGCCGAGCGGAGCGTCTTCATCGAGCGCGGCCTCGGCAGCAGCGGCTTCTTCCGCTGCCTCTGCGGCCTCGACCTTATCGCCGATGATCGGCCACAGCGCGCCGAACAGGTCGGCGATCCCTTCGCCGTGTTCGGCGGAAACCCCGATCGGCTCGCCCAGGCCGAGCGAATAGCTTTCGAGAATACCCGATTCGCTCGCGCGGCCCTCGGCCTTGTTGGCGACCAGCACCACCGGGACTTCCTGCTCGCGCAGCCAGCGGCCGATTTCCTCGTCGAGCGGGGTCAGCCCGGCGCGCGAATCAATCACGAACAGCGCCGCATCGGCACCTTGCAGGCTGACTTCGGTTTGCTTGCGCATCCGGCCCGGCAGGGTCTCGGCGTCCTGGTCCTCCCAACCGGCGGTGTCGACCACGGTGAAGCGCATGCCGGCCAATTCGGCATCGCCAAAGCGCCGGTCGCGCGTCACGCCCGGCTGGTCGTCGACAAGCGCGAGCTTCTTGCCCACCAGCCGGTTGAACAGCGTCGACTTGCCGACGTTGGGCCGGCCGATAATGATGACTTGCGGAAGCATAGGGGCGCAGGTGGCGTGTCTTGCCGCGCTTGGCAAGCATGGTGGCATGTGCGGAGGAACATGGTGAATTCCGGTTAACCGTGAGTGGAAGCGTGATTCTAACCCCGAGCGGCAAAAAGCTGCCGCATGCTCAAGTGCCTCTCCGCAAGCCTGCTGATCGTTGCCGCGCTGGGATTCTCGCCCGCGCTGGCGGAATCCCGCGCCGCATCCGCGATCGGAGAGGGCACCCGTTCCGGCAATGAATTGCCGCCTTACCTCCAGTGTGTGCCCTACGCGCGGGATGTCTCGGGCATCCAGATATACGGCGATGCGCACACCTGGTGGGGCCAGGCCGAGGGGCGCTACGAACGCGGCCGCGAGCCGAAAGTCGGCGCGGTGATGGCGTTCCGGCCGACGGGCAACATGGTGCTCGGCCATGTCGCGGCGGTGAGCAAGGTGATAGACAAGCGTACTGTGCTGCTTGACCACGCCAACTGGTCGCCGATCGACGGGCGGCGCGGGCAGATCGAGCGCAACGTCAAGGCGGTCGACGTCTCGCCGAACAACGACTGGAGCCAGGTGCGGGTGTGGTACGCCCCG
>JBGSPZ010000220.1:0-2983 GCA_041738375.1 Parerythrobacter sp.
GCGGCGCGCCCTTGGTCCGCTGGCTCAGCACCAGACGCGCGACCTCCTTCGCCTCGGGCGAAGAGCGCAGATCGCTCCGCATTTCGCGGAGCAGCTTTTCCGCCTCGTTCTTCGTCTCCGGTACCGGGTCGGCCCCGAGCTTGCGCGCGATCAGCGCGAACTGGCGGAAGTATTCGTCCTGTTCGGCGAACGGCATCGCGGGCCGGACATAGCGCAGATAGGCCTCGAGGAAGCTCGTAGCCTCCGCCACATGTACCCACGCCAGCGTGCGCGGATCGTTCGCCGCATAGGGCGTGCCGCCCGGCAGCGTGCCGGTCACCTTGGCATGGATGCGGTTGACCCGAGCGATCGCTGCCTCCGCCTCGTCGCGATGGGCGAAGGTCGTCTGCGCGATGAACCTTGCGGTGCGGCGCAACCGCCCGTGCATGTCGTTGCGGAAGTCCGAATGGTCGAGCACACCCTGCAGCGCATGCGGGTGGAGCATCTGGATCAGCAGGCTGCGGATGCCGCCGATCATCATCCCAACGACATCGGCATGGACCGTGCGGATCGGCGAGTCGCGCTCGAACAGCGCCTCGTCGCTGATCGCGACCGGCTGCTGCCCGGACTCGACATCGTTGAACACCGCACGCACGCCCTCGACCAGCTTCATGCGGATGCGTTCCGAAGGGCGCAGCGATTCCATAGGCGGCAATATAGGGTTGCGGCGGGCGAATGGAATGTTGCGCTGCGCATGCTTGCAGCGTCCCGCGCGCGCGTCTAGGCAACGGCCAAGATGAACGACATGACCGACAAGACCTTCGAGGCATCCGACAAGACCGTGCTCGCCGCACCCGACACCGAGGTGGATGTGCGCGCGACCTTCGGCATCGATATCGACTGGAAGGTCCCCGCCTTCTCCAAGGCCGACGCCCGCGTGCCCGATCTCGACGAAAGCTATGTGTTCGATCCCGACACCACGCTCGCGATCCTGGCCGGCTTCGCGCA
The DNA here is from genome assembly GCA_041738375.1 of Parerythrobacter sp. Classification (GTDB taxonomy): domain Bacteria; phylum Pseudomonadota; class Alphaproteobacteria; order Sphingomonadales; family Sphingomonadaceae; genus Parerythrobacter_A. Next base: position 988 of record JBGSPZ010000220.1, read on the forward strand.
CGACCGGCGGGTGATGATCCAGGGCTATCACGGCACCGGCAAGTCGACCCATATCGAACAGGTTGCGGCGCGCCTCAACTGGCCGTGCATCCGGATCAACCTCGACGCGCATATCAGCCGCATCGACCTGATCGGGCGCGATGCAATCGTGCTGCGCGACGGGTTGCAGGTGACCGAGTTCCGCGAAGGGCTGCTCCCCTGGGCGCTGCAGCACCCGGTGGCGCTGGTGTTCGACGAATACGATGCCGGCCGCCCCGACGTGATGTTCGTTATCCAGCGCGTGCTCGAACAGCAGGGCAAGCTGACCCTGCTCGACCAGAACCGCGTTATCCGCCCCGATCCGGGCTTCCGCCTGTTCGCTACCGCCAACACCGTCGGGCTGGGCGACACCAGCGGGCTTTACCACGGCACGCAGGCGATCAATCAGGGGCAGATGGACCGCTGGAACATCGTCGTCGGGCTGAACTACCTGCCCGCCGAAACCGAGGTGCAGATCGTCAAGGCGAAGAACCCGGAGACCGATGCCAAAACCGTGGCCGACATGGTCAAGGTGGCGGACATGACCCGGCAGGGCTTCATCAACGGCGACATCTCGACCGTGATGAGCCCGCGCACCGTGATCACCTGGGCGCAGAACGCGGCGATCTTCAACAACATCGGCTTCGCCTTCCGCCTCAGCTTCCTCAACAAATGCGACGAGGCGGAGCGGATGCTGGTGGCCGAATACTACCAGCGCGTGTTCGGGGAAGACCTGCCCGAAAGCGTGGTGAAGCAGGGGCGCTGACGCTCACCCCGGGTTCATCGCGAATGGGTCAGGAATTTTCCCTCGCAATTGGTGTGTTGGCGGGGTAACACAGCCTGAATGGCTTCGATTTTCCAGCTGTTCCGCAAGGGGGATAAGGCAAACCGCGCGCCGCCGGCGCATCGCGGCTTCTATGCGCTGTACGAATCGCAGCAGCGCGAGCCCGAAGAGGATGAAGCCGGCCTGCCGCTATACCGCTCTGGCTCGCGCGCGCCGGATTACGACGAATGGGATCGCCGCCTCGAGCAGCTTGAAGAGCAGGTCGACCAGACCCGGCCAAGGCAACGCTGGTGGACGCCCGCCTACTGGAAGGGCCGGCGCAAGCGCTGGTGGGCGGTTCGCCTGATTGCCGGGTTTATCGGCGGGTTCATCCTGCTCGTTGCGTGGCTAGCGATAACCGCGCCGCTGTCGAAATCGCTCGAACCGATAGCCCCGCCGCAGCTGACGCTGGTCGCGGCGGACGGCACGCCGATCGCGCGCAACGGCGCGATCGTGGCCGATCCGGTCAAGGTGTCCGAGCTGCCTCCGCATGTGGTCGATGCCTTCCTGTCGATCGAGGACCGTCGGTTCTACTCGCATTGGGGGGTCGATCCGCGCGGGATCGGGCGGGCGGTGTTCACCGGGGTCGGCGGCGGCAGCACGATCACCCAGCAGCTCGCCAAGTTCACTTTCCTCACCCCCGAGCAGACCCTGACCCGCAAGGCGCGCGAGATGCTGATCGCTTTCTGGCTCGAAAGCTGGCTGACCAAGGACGAGATTCTCGAACGCTATCTCTCGAACGCCTATTTCGGCGACAACGTCTATGGTTTGCGCGCGGCTTCGCTGCACTATTTCTACCGCAAGCCGGAAAAGCTGAGGCCCGAACAGGCGGCGATGCTGGCCGGAATGGTCCAGGCCCCGTCGCGTCTTAATCCGCGCAAGAACTACGACGCGGCTGAAAAGCGCATGCATATGGTGCTCGATGCGATGGTGGCGAACGGCAAGCTGACCGAGGCCGAAGCCGCTGCCATGCCATCACCCCGGATCGACAACCGCACCAAGAACGACCTCCCCACCGGCACCTATTTCGCCGACTGGGCGCTGCCCGAAGCGCGCAAGCTGACCCAGAGCGGCTATGCCAGCCAGACGCTGACCACGACGCTCGATTCGCGGTTGCAGAACATCGCCCGCCGCGTGGTCACGCGCGCGCCCTTG
>JBGSPZ010000232.1:0-4913 GCA_041738375.1 Parerythrobacter sp.
GTGGGAGGTGCTCGCCGCGCTCTATGGCGGCGCGGTGCTGTGGTGCGTGGGTTACGATACGATCTATGCCCTGCAGGACCGCGAGGACGATGCGCTGGTCGGCATTCGTTCGAGCGCCTTGCGATTGGGCGCTAAGATCAAATCCGGCGTTGCGCTGTTCTATGGCGGGGCGGTGGCGCTGTGGGCGCTCGCTTTCTGGCTGCTGCGCGAGGACTGGATCGCGCTGCTCGCGCTGCTGCCGGTCGCATGGCATCTCGCCTGGCAGTTGCTGACGCTCGACCCCGCCGATCCCGCCAATCCACTCGAGCGCTTCCGTTCGAACCGCTGGGCGGGGCTGCTGCTGGCCGCCGCCTGCTTCGTCGTTGGCAATGCGGGGGGCTGATCCGATGTGCAACCTCTACCGCATGACAAAGAACGCCGACGAGGTCGCCAAGTGGTTTGACGCGATCAACGAAATGGGCGGGGCGAATTTCGGCGCCGAGGTCTATCCCGGCTATCCCGGCGCGGTGATCGCGGAGGGCACCTTGCGCCAGATGACCTGGGGTTTCCCGCTGGCGATGAAAGGCAAGAACGGCCAGCCGCTCAAGCCCAAACCGGTCAACAATGCGCGCACCGACAAGCTTGACGGCTTTTTCTGGCGCTACAGCTTCGAGGAACGGCGCTGCCTGATCCCGCTGACCGCCTGGGCCGAGGCGGAGGGGGCGAAGGGTGCCAGGACCCGCAGCTGGCTATCGCTGCCCGATAGCGAATTGTTCGCCTGCGCTGCGGTGTGGCGCGACAGCGACGAATGGGGCCCGGCCTATTCGATGGTGACGACCGATGCGGCGGGCCTCGCGGCCGAGGTGCATACCCGCATGCCGGTGATTCTCGCGCCCGCAAACTATTCGCAATGGACCGGCGGCACCCCCGAAGAGGCGAAGGCGCTGTGCCGTCCGTGGCAGGGCGACATCGTGCTCGACCGCACCGACCAGCCGTGGTCGGGCAGTGCTGCGGCGCAGGCAAGCCTGCTCTGACGCTCTATTCAACCAGCACACCGCCCTTGATCACCGCATCGACATCGGTGAATTCGCCGACATTCTCCAGCGGGTTGCCGCTGACCGCGATGATGTCTGCCCATGCGCCGGGGCGCAGCGTGCCGACCTCGCCCTTCTGACCGAGCGCTTCCGAAGCGTTGACCGTCGCCGCGCGGATCGCTTCGAGCGGGGTCATGCCGTATTCGACCATCACCGCGAACTGCCCGCCGACTTCCTCGTGCGGCATCACTCCGGCGTCGCTGCCAAACACCATCCGGACACCCGCATTATGCGCCTTGCGGAAGTTGTCGCGCTGGACCTGCGCGATCTCGCGGTCCTTGCGCAGATTGTCTTCCAGCACCCCATTCGCCTTACCGGTGCGCTGAGTGTAATCGGTGTTGTAGATATCCATACTGAAGAAGGTGCCGCGCTCTTTGGCGAGGCGGATGCCCTCGTCATCAACCAGGCTGGCGTGTTCGATCGTGTCGAACCCGGCGCGGATCGCCAGCTTGATTCCCTCGGCACCATGCGCATGGGCGGCGACCTTGAGATCCCAGAAATGCGCCTCGTCGGCAATGGCCTGCAACTCCTCGAGACGGAGCTGCGGCTGGCCCGGTTCGGTGTTGCGGCTGAACACGCCCCCGGTGGCGCAGACCTTGATCACTTCGGCACCATACTTGCGCTGCTCGCGCACGCGCAGGCGGAACTCGTCGGGGCTGTCGGCCACGCCGGGGCTTTTTGCTCCGAAGCTCGGCGGCAGATAGGTCTGGTCGCAATGCCCGCCGGTCGCGCCGAGCGAGTAATTGCCATTGACGATGCGCGGGCCGACGATCCAGCCTTCCTCGATCGCCTGGTCGACGCCGGCGACGTTGTAATCGCCGTCGCCGACGTTGCGCACGGTGGTGAAGCCCGCCTTGAGCATCTTTTCCGCATTCACCACCGCGAGGACGGTGGCGAAGCGATCGGTAAACTGGAGCGAGGAATAGCCGCCATACTCGGGCCGCCCATCGAGGTGGACGTGCATGTCGATCAGGCCCGGCAGCAACGTGTGACCCGCGAGATCGATCACCTTGCCATCGCCCGGGGCCGAGGCGCCGGCTTCGACGCTCGCAATCTTGCCGTCGACGATCGTGACCAGTGGCTTTTCGACGAACCTGCCGGTCTCGACCTCGAGCAGGCGATCCGCGGTGACATAGACCGTCTCGGCATGGGCGGTGCCGGCGCTGAGGGCGAGGGCGGCAGAGACAAGAGCGAGGCGATATTTCATGGCGTTGATCCCCGGCCCTCAGGATGAAGGCTTCGGCATCAGCATGGCATGAAGCCAAGGCAGCGAAAAGTCGCGTTCGTGCGATTTGCGGCGCTTTTGCGTCGGCTCGCTCGCGGGCGGGAACATAGGTTGGCGGATCATCGGCTCATTCATAGCTCACCACCTCGAACTCAATCCCATCCCAGTCGAAGAAATAGAACCGCCGTCCGGGCTCGTAGTCGTCGTGACTGAATGGCTCGAGTCCGTGCGCGACGACGACCTTCTCGGCTGCGTCGATATCGTCGACCAGCAGGCCGACGTGGTTCAGGGGCAGGCCCTTGGCGTGGTCTCCCTTGACCTTCTCGCTGGTGTAAAGCGCGAGATAATCGATCTCTCCACCGACGTGAATGGTCCACCCGCCCATGGCGGAAGGGCCGCGCCAGCGTTCGTGCCAGCCGCAAAGGTCGGCGAACAGCCTCGCGCTGCGTTCGGGATCGGTGACGGAAAGATTGGCATGTTCGAGGCGGCCGTGGGGCATGGTGTCGCTCCTGCATTTCGCGAAACGGATGCCCTCGCGAATCGGGCGACACAAGAAATGCAACCTCAAGTAAGGTTGAGGTCAAGGCGGAAATGGCGTAGCCCTGCAATCGATGAAAGCCACCGACCTGCTCACCATCGGCGACCTTGCGCGCCGGACCGGCCTGTCGGTCTCGGCGATCCGCTTTTACGAGGAGCGAGGACTGGTCGAGGCGCTGCGCACCGGCGGCAACCAGCGGCGTTTCCTGCGCGCGGATATTCGGCGGCTGAGCTTCATCCTGATCGCGCAGCAACTGGGCCTGTCGCTGAATGAAATCGAGCAGGCGCTGTCGGGCCTGCCGCAGGGCCGCAATCCCAATGCGGCCGACTGGAAGCGGATCAGCCGCGGCATCCGCCAACGGATCGATGCGCGGATCGCGGCGCTGCAGAAGGTGCGCGAGGATCTCGACGGTTGCATCGGCTGCGGCTGCCTGAGCCTGAAGAAATGCGCGCTCTACAACGCGGGCGACACATGGGGGGCGCGGGGAGCGGGTCCGCGCGTGCTGAGGTAGCAGCGCCGATTGCGGCCAATACTTAACTTCGGGTTATTGTGGCCTTTACCGTTGTTGAACCTGTCACGCCTATCGCGGAACGATGCGGCCGACCAAGTCCTACCTCTGCGCAAGCGCGATTCTGGCTGCGGGGCTGTGCGCCTTCGGCTCGGCACCTGCGTCTGCACAGACTTCGACGGCACAGGGCACATCGCGGGCCAACATCGTGGTGCCGGTCCAGATCACGAAGATTTCCGACCTCGCATTCGGCAGCATCGTCGCCCCGGCCAGCGGCACGGGGCGGGTAACGATCAATGCCCGCACCGGTGCGCGTACGTCCAATGTGAATGCGACTCCGGTGGGGACGGGCTTCGGTCGAGCGCGCTTTGTCGTCACCGGTGGCCCGAACAGGGCAGTCAACCTGACTGTCGCCAGCCCGACCATCCAGCTGACCGGGCCGGGCGCGCCAATGATCGTCGACCAGTTGCGGGTCAACCGCAACAATGGCGGTCCGGGCACGCTTCCACGGGTCTATACGATCCCCGCAAGCGGAACGATGAATGTGGGTTTTGGCGGGCGGCTGACCGTCCCGACCGGGCAGGCTCCGGGCAACTACACCGGCAATTTCGACCTCATCGTCGCTTACCAGTAGGGTTCAGTCTTCCGGCCCCAGCGCAGGATCAAGATCGCGCGGGCGCTTGAAATGGACCAGCCTGCCGCTGTTCCTGCCCACTCTTGCCCAGTCGTCGACCGCGAGTTCGAACACGGAAAACGCCGCTGTCGGATACTTGGTCGCCGCTTCGTCGAAATCCTTGCACTCCGCCTCTGACGGGACCAGCTCGAACAGCATTTCCTGCAAGCCGGGATTATGCCCGACGACCAGCACCGCCTCGATATCGCCGACCAGTTCGTGCAGCACATCCAGGATGGTTGCGGGATCGGCCAGGTACAGCCGCTCGTCCCACTTGACCCTTGTATCGGGCATCGCCTCTTCGAGAGTCTGCTTCGACCGGGCAGCCGGGCTCGCCAGGATCAGGTCCCAATGCTGCCCGTGATCGAGGATGTGCTGCCCCATCAGCCTTGCGCCCCTGCGCCCGCGCTCGTTGAGGTCGCGATCGAAATCGCGCTTGCCGACATCGTCCCAGTCGGATTTCGCATGGCGCAGGAGACCGAGGATCTTCACGTTGGCTGGCTGTCCTGTTTGGTGGCTGGGGTCGACTCGACAGAAACACCCGATGCCACGCGTTGTAAAGCCTCCTCCAGTGTCAGCCGGATGACAGGTGTGCCTTTGGGGAAGGCGGAGAACAGGCGGCTGGGGAAGGCCGAGGAGAGCACAATGAAATGCCCGGCATCGTCCTTGCTGCGGATCAGCCGCCCGAACGCCTGCGCCAGCCGCGCGCGGATGATGCGGTCGTCATAGGCGCTACCGCCGCTCGCTGCGCGGCGCGCACGGTGGAGGATCGAAGGCTTGGGCCACGGTACCGCTTCCATCACCACGCAGCGCAGCGATTCTCCCGGCACGTCGACTCCATCACGCAGGGCATCGGTGCCGAGCAGGCTCGCCCTGGAATCGTCGCGGAAGATGTC
>JBGSPZ010000245.1:0-2459 GCA_041738375.1 Parerythrobacter sp.
GGCGGCGGCGGGATGATGCTCGCCTTCGGCATGGCCTCGGCCCTGCTCAACGTCGCGCGCGGCGGGGAAGGCCAGGTCATCGACTGCGCCATGACCGACGGCACCGCGGTGCTGATGGCGATGCTCCACGGGATGAAGAACATGGGCGTGTGGTCGGAGGACCTCGGTTCCAACATGCTCGATACCGGGGCGCATTTCTACGACACCTACGAGACCGCCGACGGCAAGTTCGTCAGCATCGGCAGTATCGAGCCGCAGTTCTACGCCGAGCTGCGGCGGCTGGCGGGGCTGGAGGACGATGCGCAGTTCGACGCCCAGCACGACCGCCGCCAGTGGGGCGAAATGAAGGACAAGCTCACCGCGCTGTTCAAGACGAAGGCCCAGGGTGAATGGAACGCGATCATGGAGCATACCGACGTCTGTTACGCCCCGGTGCTGACCATGAGCGAGGCGGCGCAGCATCCGCACAATGTCGCGCGGCAGACCTTCGTCGAGGTCGGCGGCGACACCCAGCCGTCCCCCGCGCCGCGCTATTCCGCCACCGCAACCGCAACCCCGCAGCCTGCCCCGATGCCGGGCGACGATACCGATGCGATCCTCGCTTCACTGGGGATCGATGCAACCGAAGCCGCCGCCCTGCGCGATGCAGGGACAGTCGCGTAGCAGGACAAACCGATGCTCGATACCGCCCACCGCTTCGCCTACAACGAAGACCACGCGATGTTCCGCGACACCGTGCGCAAGGTCTTCGCGCAGCATCTCGAACCTTACTTGGACGAGCACGAGGCCAACGGCATCGTCCCGCGCGAGACGTGGAAGGCGGTCGGCGAGGCGGGGCTGTTGTGCCCTACGGTCAAGGAAGAGAACGGCGGGCTCGGGCTCGACTTCGGCTATTGCGCGATCGTTTCGGAAGAGCTGACCTATCTCGGTTCCTCCGCCGGCTTCACCCTGCAGAACGATATCACTGCCAACTATGTCGAGCGGCTGGGGACCGAGGAGCAGCGCGCCAGGTACCTGCCCGGCATGATCAGTGGCGACATCATCACCGCGATCGCGATGACCGAACCCGGCGCCGGGTCCGACCTGCAAGGCATCCGCACCACCGCGCGCGAGGACGGTGACGACTACATCGTCAACGGCTCCAAGACCTATATCACCAACGGCCAGAACGCCGATATGGTGATCGTGGTCGCCAAGACCGACCCGACAATGGGCGCGAAGGGCACCACGCTGATCTGCGTCGAGGACGGGATGCCGGGCTTCGAAAAGGGCCGCAACCTCGACAAGATCGGCCAGCACAGCGCGGATACCAGCGAGCTGTTCTTCGAGGACGTCCGTGTGCCCAAGTCTAATGTGCTGGGCGGGGTCGGAAGCGGCTTCGTCCACCTGATGGAGGAACTGCCGCAGGAACGGCTCGGCATCGCGGTCGGCGCGCAGGCGGCGGCGCAGAAGGCATTCGACCTCGCGGTGGAATTCACCAAGGATCGCAAGGCCTTCGGTAAAGCCGTGTTCGAGTTCCAGAACACCAAGTTCACCCTCGCCGATCTCAAGGCCAAGCTGCAAGTCGGCTGGGCGCATCTCGACTGGGCGCTGCTGCGCCACTTCGAGAAAAAGCTGACCACCGACGAGGCCTCCGCCGCCAAGCTGTGGCACACCGATTTGCAGTGGGAAGCGGTCGACACCGCGCTCCAGCTGCACGGCGGGGCGGGCTATATGAACGAATACCCGATCGCCCGCCTGTGGCGCGACGCCCGCGTGACCCGCATCTTCGGCGGCACCAACGAGATCATGAAGGAAGTGATCTCGCGGTCGATCTAGTTCCTCCGGATCCTCCCCAAAGCCTCCCTTTGGGGAGGGGGACCACAAAGTGGTGGAGGGGTATTCTCACTCCGGTCTTAGCCGTCACCCCGGGCCTGACCCGGGGTCCCGCTTCCCTTTGGCTACGGCGCTCGCCGCAATCAATCGGGATCCCGGCTCGTGGGCCGGGGTGACGGGGGCGGGTGGTCGCTTCCGGCGCATTCGGGCGACACCTCGGCGACAAAGGCGACACCGTGTCGCCTTTACGGCAGCAGTCTAAAACACTGGAATAAAACAGTTATGTACCATCCTCCAACCGAGGCGACGCGAGGGTGGCCCCCGCCCCCTGTTCAATTTCGCCGCGTGCTTCGAGTTCTTCGTCCTTGTATTCCAGCCAGCGCTCCGGCCCTTGCTCGACCCGCGCGATCAGCGCGCCGATCTCTTCGGACTCGAAAGCGCTGGCGGGATCGAAGGGCGAGGGTTCGGGCCGTCCCAGCCCGCCGCGCATGGCGAGCAGCGCCAGCGTCAGCCGCTCGTCATACTTGCGCGACGTGCCGATCAGTTCGCCATTGTAGTAATGCGGGACCTCGACGCCGTTCAGCGCGCGGTCGAGCGCCGCTTCGGCCAGCACGTCGAACCGGGTGAGGAACGCCGCCTCCCAC
>JBGSPZ010000255.1:0-1590 GCA_041738375.1 Parerythrobacter sp.
GGTGCTGGTGCGCCAGAGCTGCGCGATCAGCGGCGTGACCGGCATCGCGCTGACCAAGGTCGACGTGCTCGACGGGCTGGATAAGGTGAAGATCTGCACCGGCTATCGGCTGCGCGGCAAGATCATGGACTATTTCCCCAGCCACGCCGCCGACCAGGCGGCGGTCGAACCGATCTACGAGGAAATGGACGGCTGGAGCGAAAGCACTGCCGGTGCGCGCAGCTGGGCGGACCTGCCGGCCAATGCAATCAAGTACATCCAGCGGGTGCAGGAACTGATCGAAACCCCCGTAGCGCTGGTCAGCACCAGCCCCGAGCGCGAGGACACGATCCTCGTGCGCGATCCCTTCGTGGATTGATGCTGCGGGCGGCGCTCCTGTCTGCCGCAATTGCGCTGGCTGCGTGCGCGCCGGTCGAGCGCGCGCCGCTGGTGGGGAAGGCCGATTTCGTGCGAGTCGACAAGTCCGATCGCACGCTGGCGCTCTATCGCGAGGGCAGGGTGCTGCGCGAATACACCGGGGTTGCGCTGGGTGATGCGCCGGAAGGGCACAAACGCTTCGAGGGGGACGAGCGCACGCCCGAGGGCCGCTACACCATCGATACGCGCAACCCGGCAAGCGCCTATCACCTGAGCCTGCGCGTCTCCTATCCGAACGAGGCCGACCGCGCTTTCGCCGAGACACAAGGCCGTTCACCCGGAGGCGACATCTTCATCCATGGCCAACCCAACAATTCGCCGGTCGACCGCCTGCCGGGGGACTGGACCGATGGCTGCATCGCCGTGTCCAATGCCGAGATGGAAGAACTGTGGGGTGCCATCGCAGACGGCACCCCGATCGAAATCGTCCCTTAGCTGCGCTCGCCGTCGCACTGCTGCTGGAGCATCGCGACCTGCACCTGCAGCCGCTTCACTTCGCGCAGGATGGTCAGCATGTTCATCCGCTCGAAGATCCACTGCTTGATGAAGCCGAGCATCGTCAGCACCATCAGCAGCACGATGGCCCAGATGGTATGCTCGGCCGCGCTGTGGCCATGCATGGTCTGGATGACCTGCCACCCCACGGCGAGCATGATCAGGCCGAAGGCTACGGCGATGGCGAAGGCGAACTTCGCCCAACCGCCCATCGGGCCTTGCCAGCTGTCGCCGATCTGGCGGAACAGCCCGCGGTCTTCTTCCAGGCTGGCGAGGAATGCCTTGTCATCTTCGTCCAGCGCGCCGCGGATGCGGTCGTCGATATCGGTCATTGGGTGTCTCCTGTGGTGTCGTCGCCGAGCGCGAGTTTGAGCTGACGGCGGGCGTGGAAAAGGCGCGATTTGGCGGTGCCTATAGGCACGGCCTGCACCTCGGCGATTTCGGCAAGGGTAAGCCCCTCGACGAAGTGGAGATGGGCAGCGAGCCGGTGATCGGGCGAAAGCGAAGCGAAGGCCTGGCGGATCGCCAGTGCGTCGTCCGGGGCGGATGCCGCTTCGATAGTGTCTGCTTCCACTTCGCTCGACCGGCCCCGCACCGCGGCCGTCTGGCGCAGGGCATCGATGCACTTGCGCCGCACTATGCCGAACGCCCACGGTGCGAAGCGCGAAGGTTCCCGCA
>JBGSPZ010000266.1:0-2196 GCA_041738375.1 Parerythrobacter sp.
GGCGTGGTCGGTCATGCCGCGCCCTATGGCACAAGGCGTGCCTTCTGCACCACAGTTGTGACGGATTCTTGCAATCACTGTCCGAGCAATTAAGCGGGCATTCAACCATGGGGGCTAAGGCATTGCGGGTCACTGCGGTGCCCGGATCGGCTTCCCGCATGGCGGAGGGAGTACCGAGCAGAGCTGCAATGCCCCATTTTGCTGCCTTCATTCTGCCGCTCGCGCTGCTGCTTCCGCAGTCGCTCGGCGATGTGCCGGATAGCGAAGGTACGGTGGCCGCGCTTACGCCCGATGCCGCTCCGAAAGTGGAAAGTCCGGTGCAGGGGCTGATCCAGTTCGAAGCGCAGAATGTCCCATCGGTGCAATATCAGGTAAGGGTCGAGCAGCGGGTGATCATCCGCATTTCGCCGCAACGCCCCGCCCGCAACCAGCTTACCGCGACCCTTCCGCGCGGCGAAATCCCGCGCAATATGGTCGAACGCAAGATCGGCAAATGCCTTCCGGTCAGCGGGATCGCAGGGGTAATGCCGACCAAGGACAACCGCCTGTTGCTGTTCATGCGCGACCAGCGGCTCATCGCTGCCAATCTGGAAAAGGCATGTTCCGCGCGCGACTATTATTCCGGCTTCTATGTCGAGCCGAGCAAGGACGGGAACATCTGTATCGAGCGCGACAAGCTGCAGTCGCGCACCGGCGCGAAGTGCGAGTTGCGCCGCATCCGCCAGCTGATCACGGTCGACACCTGAGCATTCCGCGCCGCACCCACGGCGTTTTCTTGACTTTTCCTGTTTTCCCGCGCAAAGGCGCGGCGTTGGCGGCGCGGTATTGCTGCGTTGCACAATCGGCCCTCGTGGCCCCCTATCCGGACAAACCTGTATTTCTATGACCTTCGCCGATCTCGGCCTTTCCCCTGAATTGCTCAAAGCGGTAGTCGACGCCGGCTACACCGTGCCCACCGCGATCCAGGCAGAAGCAATTCCTCCGGTGCTGATGATGAAAGACATCATCGGCATCGCCCAGACCGGCACCGGCAAGACCGCGAGCTTCGTGCTGCCGATGATCGATATCATGGCCGCCGGTCGCCGCCGCGCGCTGATGCCGCGTTCGCTAATCCTCGAGCCGACCCGCGAACTTGCCGCCCAGGTGGCGGAAAACTTCGAGAAATACGGCAAGAACCACGATCTCAAGATGGCGCTGCTGATCGGCGGGGTGCAGATGGGCGACCAGCTCAAGGCCCTGTCCGACGGCGTGGATGTGCTGATCGCCACCCCGGGCCGGCTGATGGACCTGTTCGAGCGCGGCAAGATCCTGCTCAACGGGTGCGAATTGCTGGTGATCGACGAGGCGGACCGGATGCTCGACATGGGCTTCATCCCCGATATCGAGTTCATCTGCTCCAAGCTGCCCGAAACCCGGCAGACCATGCTGTTCAGCGCTACCATGCCGCCGCCGATCGAGAAGCTGGCGAAGAAGTTTCTTAACAATCCCAAGCGGATCGAGGTGAGCCGCGCGGCGAGCACCAATGCCGACATCACCGCGTTCAAGGTGCTGGTCGAGACCCGCCAGAAGCGCGAGACGCTGCGCTGGCTGCTGCGCAACGACCTGGTCGAGACCGCGATCATCTTCGCCAATCGCAAGACCACGGTGCGCGAGATCAACAAGAGCCTGCAGAGCCACGGCTTCCGCTCGAGCGAGATCCATGGCGACATGGACCAGTCGAGCCGGATCAAGGAACTCGACCGGTTCAAGGCAGGTGAGGTCACGATCCTGGTCGCCTCCGATGTTGCCGCGCGTGGGCTCGACATCAAGGGCGTCAGCCACGTGTTCAACTTCGATACCCCGTGGCATCCCGATGACTATGTCCACCGCATCGGTCGTACCGGCCGCGCCGGGGCCAAGGGGCGCGCCTTCACCTTCGTCGCAAAGGAAGATGCCGAAGCTATCGCCAATGTCGAGAAGCTGACCGGGGCGGCGATCGATGTGTTCGGCAAGAAGGACGTCCGGGTCGAGCTGAAGGCAGCGCCCGAGGCGGAAGCTGAGGCGGAAGAAAAGCCGAAGCGTTCGCGTGCCAGGCGCGACGACGATGTCCGCGAGGAGCGTCCGACGAAGACGCAGCCAGACGACGATATCCGCGAGACGCGTCCCGCAAGGCCCCGTCGCGGCGATACCGCGCGCGAAGATCGCCCGGCAAAGCCC
>JBGSPZ010000282.1:0-9043 GCA_041738375.1 Parerythrobacter sp.
GCCGACAGCCCCGACCGCGACCGCTACGACCGGCTGCTGCGCGAATTGCATGTCGGCGGCACAAGCGTCGGCGACACGCTGGTGCGCGAAGGGCTGGCGGAGGAATGGCAGGGGTTCAGGCGGGAGTGGTGTTGAGAATACTCAACTGCGCATGTCAGCTAGAATCTTCTATCCCGAGCTTCACAAGTGACGTTGCTAATCAATGTGCCCTGCGTTGCGGAGTAGAGTGACTTCTTGCGCATTCTTCGGAATGTACGACAGGAATTCACGTTTGCCAAAGGTCAGACCCAGTTTATGCATAATATCTCGATCGTTTTCGGAGTAGAGGATCGCGATACCCTTAGGTGCAAGAATATCTCTTGCTCCACCGTTTCTCCTAATTCTCTTCATAAAATCGTCTTGCGCAGCAATGCTTGAAATCAATACACGCGAGACGGGGGTTTCGGGGCAAGCCTCGAACAGCCTAGCCAATCTCGTCGTCCCTCCGCGCGGCTCCATAATCCATTCGCGAGTCTGTTGGTCAATCAAAAGCCAGAAATTCGGCGTGTAAGGATAGTCTTGGACAAGCCACCAGATATTCTGCCGCCCTGCCGCCGAAAATGAGGTCTTCGCATCGCGATTGGCCCCGACCCTCAGATAGTCCCTGCGCGCTCTCGCAATACCTACTGCACAGGTTGATGCTTCCTCATTGACTCGAAGCAGGATGCACAATTGCTCAATGGCTTCGGGTGGGATCATCCAGCCGGATTTGCCGCCGGTCGTCGACTTTACATCCACTTCCTGACCGCCAATCTGGAGATCAAGGATCACGCCATGTGGAACGTCGAGCCAGTCACGGAGAAGTATTTCGAATTTTGTGCCTAGATAGGTTTTCTCCGTCTTTTCAAGATCGGCAAGAACGTATCGACCAGTTCGAGCGGTATCGATAACCTCATCAATGGCGGAACGAAAGAACGAACGCAGCTTCTGCTCAAACGCTTCAATTCCACCAACTGCGCTGAGCAAATCGGTTTCAAGTTTCTTGAGATCGAAGAAATCTCGATGGTCCGGGCGAAGTGTCTTATACCCTGTTCCGAACAAATCGATCACGCCGCCGCCTTGACCGGAAAGTGCTTCTGGACCGCAAGCGCAACCTTCAGGTTGGATGCCACAGCCTTCGCAACAGGCGGAGGAAACGCGTTGCCGATCTGCCGATAGCTGACGGTTTTTCCGCCGAAAAAACTCCAGTTGTCGGGAAATCCCTGGAGCCTTGCAGCCATACGTAAGGTGAGACGAGGCATTCCGACAAAATCTCGAGCCGGGGCCTCGTTAGCCAAGCTCTTGCCTTCGACGCCCATTGTCGCCCAGGCGCGCCGAGCGCGGGTCGGGCCAAGGTCTGGCCCACCATGTTTCTTCGATCCGCCCACCAAGGTTGGTGCAATCTCGTTTGCCTGTTCAACCCAGTGGTCCAGTCCGTGCCAGCCATTCGCGCCCATCAAATCCCTGAGGCACTCACCCACACTCGGCGGATTGTAGGGCAGAACGTCCGGCCAGTCGAATGCCTCAACCAAATCCTTGCGCACGGCGACGATCACGACTCTCGGTCGCAGCTGGGGCACTCCGAAATCCGAAGCGTTGAGCAGCCGCCAATCAACCCGGTATCCCATCTTCGAAAGCTGCGACTTCAAGTGCGCGCGATAATCCTCGAAGACTGCCGAAAGGAAACCCCGCACATTTTCGATCATTACAGCCTTGGGTTGGATCTCATCGATAAGCCGCAGTGCCGCCGGGAAAAGGTTGCGCTCATCCCGCTCGCCGAGCTGCTTGCCGGCCACCGAAAATGGCGGACACGGCAGTCCGGCAGTCAGGAGCTCCACACCCCGAAATGGGCGGCCATCGAACTCTGCCATGTCGGTCGTCCGCACATCCCAAGAAGGGCGGTTCAGCCTGAGAGTTCTGGCGAAATCCGGTTCGATTTCGACAAGTGTCGCATGGCGAAAGCCGGCTTGTTCCAGCCCCAGTGCCTGTCCTCCGGCACCTGCGCAAAATTCGATCGATTGCATGCGATACTCTCCTTCGCTGGTATCGCTATGTTCTCACTTCGTTCCGGTCAAGCCAGTTACCCCGAAACCGAACAAACTACTCCGCCGCCACACTCCCAGCGCCGCCGCCCTCGCCAAACATATCCAGCCCCTCGTCTTCGCCCCCTTCGTTCGCGGCGACGCCCTTGGCCTTGCTGCGTTTGTCGAAGGTGCTCCAAACGTCCTGCCAGTTGCCCTTGGTCGCGCCCTTCGAATATTCGGTCGCGCGGGTTTCGAAGAAGTTGGCGTGTTCCACCCCGTTGAGCAGCGGGGCGAGCCAGGGGAGGGGGTGGTCTTCGACCATGTAGATGCTCGGCAGGCCGAGCTGGCCCAGCCGCCAGTCGGCGATGTAGCGGATGTAGCGCTTGATTTCCTTCGCGGTCATCCCCGGTACCGGGCCATCCTCGAACGCCAGGTCGATGAAGGCGTCTTCCAGCCGCACCGTTTTCTGGCACATGTCCATGATGTCTTCCTTGACCGCCTTGGTCAGGCAGTCGCGTTCCTTGCAGAAGGCGTGGAACAGGCGGGTGATGCCTTCGCAGTGCAGGCTCTCGTCGCGCACGCTCCAGCTGACGATCTGCCCCATGCCCTTCATCTTGTTGAAGCGCGGGAAGTTCATCAGCATGGCGAAGCTGGCGAACAGCTGCAGCCCTTCGGTGAAGCCGCCGAACATCGCCAGCGTGCGGGCGATGTTCTCGTCGGTATCGACGTCGAATTCCTGCAGATAGTCGTGCTTGGCCTTCATCTCCTCGTATTCGAGGAACATGCCGTACTCGCTTTCGGGCATGCCGATGGTGTCGAGCAGGTGGCTGTAGGCGGCGATATGCACCGTCTCCATGTTGGAGAAGGCGGCGAGCATCATCTTGATCTCGGTCGGCTTGAACACCCGGCCGTATTTCTCGTGGTAGCAATCCTGCACCTCGACATCCGCCTGGGTGAAGAAGCGGAAGATCTGGGTGAGCAGATTGCGCTCGTGATCGGTCAGGTTCTGTGCCCAGTCGCGGCAATCCTCGCCCAGCGGAACTTCTTCCGGCATCCAGTGGATCTGCTGCTGGCGTTTCCAGAAGTCGTAAGCCCACGGATATTCGAACGGCTTGTAGGTCTTGCGGGCTTCGAGCAGGGACATCGGTACACTTCCTTGGCAAAATCAATCGGCGCGGTGGCGGGCGCGGGGTTGGGTACGCGCCGCTACTGGCAGCTGAGGCATTCCTCGTAATCGGTCTGTTCCCCGGCGGCGAGTTCGATCCGCGGGGCATCGGCGGTGTTGTCCGCCTCCACCCCGCCGGCGAAACCGGCGCGCTGGACGCTCTTCGAGCGCAGGTAATAGAGCGACTTGATGCCCTTCTCCCACGCCTGGAAGTGCAGCATCATCAGGTCCCACTTGTCGACATCGGCGGGGATGAACAGGTTGAGGCTCTGCGCCTGGTCGATGAACGGCGCGCGGTCGGCGGCGAATTCGAGCAGGTAGCGCTGGTCGATCTCGAAGCTGGTCTTGAACACCGCCTTTTCCTCGTCGGTGAGGAAGTCGAGATGCTGGACGCTGCCGCCCTTCTCGAGGATCGAGTTCCACACATTGGTCGAATCCTTCGACTTGGTGCGCAGCAGCTTCTCGAGATAGGGGTTCTTGACCACGAAGCTGCCCGACAGCGTCTTGTGGGTGTAGATATTGGCCGGGATCGGCTCGATGCAGGCGCTGGTGCCGCCGCAGATGATGCTGATCGACGCGGTCGGCGCGATCGCCATCTTGCAGCTGAACCGCTCCATCGCGCCCATCTCCTCGGCATCGGGGCACGCGCCGCGTTCCTGCGCCAGCAGCAGCGAGGCCTCTTCCGCCTTGCCGCTGATGTGCTTGAACATCTTGAGGTTCCACACCTTGGCCATGGTGCCTTCCATCGGCAGGCCTTTCGCCTGCAAGAAGGAGTGGAAGCCCATCACGCCCAGCCCGACGCTGCGTTCGCGCATCGCGCTGTATTTGGCGCGCGCCATCTCTTCCGGCGCGCGGTCGATATAGTCCTGCAGCACATTGTCGAGGAAGCGCATCACGTCCTCGATGAAGGTCTTGTCCTCGGCCCATTCGTCCCACGTCTCGAGGTTGAGCGAGGAGAGGCAGCACACCGCGGTGCGATCGTTGCCCAGGTGGTCGATCCCGGTCGGCAGGGTGATTTCGCTGCACAGGTTCGAGGTCGAGACCTTGAGGCCCAGTTCGCGGTGATGCTTGGGCATCATCCGGTTCACCGTGTCGTTGAACACGATAGAGGGCTCGCCGGTCGCCAGCCGGGTTTCGACCAGCTTCTGGAACAGGCTGCGCGCATCGACCGTGCCGCGCACTTCGCCGGTCTTGGGCGACTTGAGGTCGAACTTCTCGCCCGCACGCACCGCTTCCATGAAAGCGTCGGTCACCAGCACGCCGTGGTGCAGGTTGAGTGCCTTGCGGTTGAAGTCGCCGCTCGGCTTGCGAATCTCGAGGAATTCCTCGATCTCGGGGTGCGCAATGTCGAGATAGCAGGCAGCCGAGCCGCGCCGCAGCGAACCCTGCGAAATCGCCAGCGTCAGGCTGTCCATCACCCGGACGAAGGGGATGATCCCGCTGGTCTTGCCGTTGAGGCCGACCGGCTCGCCGATCCCGCGCACATTGCCCCAATAGGTGCCGATCCCGCCGCCCTTGGAGGCCAGCCACACATTCTCGTTCCACGTGCCGACGATGCCGTCGAGGCTGTCGCTGACCGAGTTCAGGTAGCACGAAATCGGCAGGCCGCGGTTGGTCCCGCCGTTCGACAGCACCGGGGTCGCGGGCATGAACCACAGGCGGCTGATGTAGTCATACAGCCGCTGCGCATGGTCCTGGTCGTCGGCATAGGCATCGGCGACGCGCGCGAACAGGTCCTGATAATTCTCGCCCGGCAGCAGATAGCGGTCGGTCAGCGTTTCCTTGCCGAAATCGGTCAGCTTGGCGTCGCGGCTTTCATCGGTCACCACGGCGAAGCGGCGGTCGTTGACCTTCTTGCTGTCCTCGGCAGGTTTGGCGGCGGCCTGCGCCGTCTGTTTCAGGGCTTCGGCCATGGCTTCGCCGGCCTTGGCGGCCACCAGCGCTTCGCTGCCCTTGTCGGCCTTGTCCATGCTTACCGCGACCTTCTGCTTTGCGGGTGCTGCCGTGGCGGGTGCTGCGCTCGATTCGATGTCCAGCTGGAGCCCCATGGCTGCTTCGTCCCCGGTTCTGAATTCCATAGTGTCCCGCTCGTCCTCTTTGCATTGTTGGGCCATCGCCTTGCGCCGCGATGTTCCGCATCCGTTCGAATCAGCGGGAAGCGACCCGCCTAGCATTCTTTCGCGTTCCGGATGAGGGAAACTTCTCCCCCGCCTTTCCACAGGCCGACCGAATCGCCCCCCGTCACGCCTTAGGCATGCACGCCGAAACAACACGATCTAGTAGGTGCCCCCGGGACCCGACAACCAGATACTGAATCAGACCCGGCCCGCGCGCAATAGGGTAAATCGTGATCAACCATGTTTCAGCGGTGTTACAGCGCGGTGTGTTAGTTGTGTGCAACGCAGCGACGCGCCGGAATTCCTAGGCTTGGCGGACACGCAAGCCCAAAAATGAATCCGTGAAAAAATTTATATCCGGAAAATGGGGATTGCAGGGGTTTGAATCAATCGAATCCTGTGCCGCAATTTTCGAATCCGGCGAATGTGGTGCAGAGTGCCGCGATGGACGCCATTTGGGACCGAATCATCCGAATCGCGATGCGCCACGAACGGGCGATCGCAATCGCCAGCGCGATCTGGTTTGCGCTCGGCTGCGCGATTGCGGCGCGCTTCTTCGTGCTGCCCGAATGGCTGGAGATTCCCTATCTGACCGACCGGAACGCCTTCTGGCTGACCGGCGGCTGGAATGCGGCGTTCTGGGGTTTCATCCATCCGAAGCTGGAAGCGCGGCGCAAGGCGCTTGCGGCGCAAGGCACCGGGGCGCTACCGAAGGCATGACCCGTTCCCAAGGAGATACGCCGTGTTCAATATCATCGGAGCCATCTTTGCCGGCCTGTTCGTCGGCGCGCTGGCGCGGTTCTTCTACCCCGGTGCGGTCGAGATGGGCTGGCTGGCGACGATCCTGCTCGGCGTCGGCGGGTCGCTCCTCGCCGGGCTCATCACCCACCGCGGCAAGGAAGGTTTCCACCGCGCCGGCTGCCTCGCCTCGATCCTCGGCGCAATGGCGCTGATCCTCGCCGGACGCCTGATTGGCTGGGGCGGGTTCTAGAGCCTGTTGCGTTTGCGTGGGAAGTGGCCGTTGTGGGTCGCTGGGTCATTCCCAATTGCGCGGACATCATGGTCCATTACTGGTGCTGTCCTCGACGACGGCTTTCTGGGATCCTCGTCCGGGAGTTGCCGTTCAGGCAACGACCCCATTGGAGCCGTTGCCTTTCCCCTTCCATTTGGTAGTTTCTCGCCATGGAGAGCATACGCAGCGCGATCGACTTCCTTGGCGGACCAGCTGCGATCTGGATCCTTGCCACGGTCTATTTCGGCAGCATTATTGGCGAGCGACTTTGGTATCTCGCGAAGAACCGGCGCTACAACAGCGCCGATGCTTGGTGCTCGGTAGGGCTCAACCTGCTCGGCAGCGTGCTCAACCTGATCTTCTCGCTGCTCGTGCCGCTGACGCTATATGTGTTGGTGTTCGACCAGTTACGGCTGGTCGAGGACATGGCGCTGTGGCTGGCAATCCCTCTTGCCTTCTTGGCGCACGAACTAGCCTATTACACCGATCACCGACTCGCCCACCGGGTCGGGCTGTTGTGGGCTTTCCACGCGATCCATCATTCCTCGAACGAGTTCAATCATTCGACCGCGGCGCGTGGCTTCGTCCTCGACGGGCAACTCAAGCATCTCTTCGCGTTGCCTGCCGCTTTCATTGGCATCGATCCAGTGGTTTATATCGCGGTCAGCGTGTGCACCAACGCCTTCGGCATCTGGAACCACGCCAGCTATGTGCCGCGTCTAGGTTGGGTCGACCGGGTGCTGATGACGCCGAAGATGCACAAGGTCCACCACGCCAACCAGCCGCAATATATCGATCGCAACTACAGCCAGGTGACACTACTGTTCGACCGAATGTTCGCTTCGATCGCTTTCATTGTGGAGGAGCCGGACCCCGGCCTCGTCAAACGGGTTTACGACAATAATCCATAGTCCGCGCAGTTCGCTGGGCTGAAGCAGTTGAAGGAGCGGATGGACACCGCCGAGCGGTGGGAGGACAAACTGGCCTATTTGTGGCGCCCGCCCGAATGGTCGCACGACGGTGTCTGCCGCTCCGATTGCCCCAAGTATGCGACTTACACTTGGGCTGATTGAAGCGGTAGGACCGCTACGTCCGCTTCCCACCCAATTTTCGCCATTTAGAGATTTGGGGACACCCCCCAAAGGCCGACTACGCACCTCGCTGCTCTCGAGGTCAAAAATCTACCAATCCCATTGCAATCGCCCCCTCTCTCCCCTTGCGGGAGAGATACGGAGGCTTGGCAGCTTGCTGGCTAGCCGGAGTTGAGAGGGGGCTGCGACTGTGCGGGCCGGAGCATAGCTCCGGACCCCTCTCCCAACCCTCTCCCACAAGGGGAGAGGGCTTTGGCGGCCAGCCTTATCCCCCTATGCCCCTACCGTCGCGCCCTGCGCGTGCTCCGCGATGGCGTCGGCCATCGGTTCGGCCAGTTCGAGCGGCAGGTCGTGGCCCATGCCCGGGAAGGTTGTGAGCTTCGCGCCGGGGATATGGGCGGCGGTGTCCTCCCCGCCGGGCAGCGGGACGAGCGGGTCGTCCTCGCCGTGGATTACCAGGGTCGGCACGCAGACCGATTTCAGCCGCTCGCGCCGGTCGCCGTCGGCGATGATCGCGGAGAGCTGGCGCGGCAGGCCTTGGGGATAGGTGCTGCGGCGGATCGCGCCGAGCACGTCCGAACGCAGGCGCTCGTCGCTCAGTGGATAGGCCGGGCTGCCGATGGTGCGCCACAAATGCATGCCGTGCGCGAGCAGCACCTCCTCCTCCATCGATTTGGGGCGGGTGGTCAGCGCCTTCATCGCTTGCGGAGTCGCCTGCGGCAGCTTGGCGTGGCCGGTGGTGGACATGATCGAGGTCATGCTCAGCAGCCGGTCGGGATGCTCCACCGCCATCAGCTGGACGATCATCCCGCCCATGCTCGCGCCGACGACATGCGCGCGCTCGATCCCCAGCGCATCGAGCAGGCCGATCCCGTCCGCCGCCATGTCCGACAGCGAATAGGGTGACTTGATCCGCAGGCCGAGCTTGCTCCAGATCACCATCTTGAGGATGCCCGGATGCTTCGCCCCGTCGAACTTGTGGCTGAGGCCGATATCGCGGTTGTCGTAGCGGATCACACGAAAGCCGCGCGCCACCAGCGCATCGACCAGCTCCATCGGCCACAGCGTCATCTGCGCGCCGAGACCCATGACCAGCAGGACAACCGGATGCGACGGATCGCCGTGATCGTCGTAATGGATGGTGATGCCGTTGGCGGTGGTAGCGGGCATGGTCTCTCCTCGGGTGTTGATGTCTGGTCGACCGGATTCCTGGCAGACACGATGGCTCGCCGTTGTTGGACATTCTCTACCGTTTGTCATCCCCGTGGTTTATTGTTGTCGCGAGTTCTGAACCCCAATTGTCATCCCCGCGCAGGCGGGGATCCACGGCGCGACCCGTCTGATGGATTCCCGCCTTCGCGGGAATGACAGGGAGTGAGGCAAATGCAGCGAGGAAGGCGGGCGAGCCTTCCTGCAAGCGATGCCGCCGCCTAATCTTGGGCGTCTTCGCCGGGGGACGGTTCGGACACCGGAGTCTCGGCGGCGCGCCATTCGGGACCGCGGATGTCGAAGCCCCGGCGCACCAGCAGGTCGAGCACGCCGTCTTCTTCCGCCAGCACCCGCAGCGGCACGACCGCAAGCGTCACACCGTCCTCGCCCGCCGCGCGGTCGATCGC
>JBGSPZ010000344.1:0-4424 GCA_041738375.1 Parerythrobacter sp.
CTCGCCTTCCTTCACCGCGTTGACCGCAAGGCCCATCGACGTCGTCTTGGCGCGGCGCAGCGCGCGGCTCGGCACTTCATCGCCGCCGACGACATCGTCGCAATGGAGGATTTCGGAGGCGGCTCTGAGATTGGGATGCGATTCGAGCGCAGCCGTGATCCGCGCTTCGTCACCCACCAGCAGGAATTTGAACTTGTCGTGCCGGCGGCGCGCCTCGGCGGCCCCGGCGATCATCACGCGCACGCCTTCATCGCCGCCCATCGCATCGACAGCGATACGCGGCAGGCTCATGGCGTTCTCCGGCTAAGGCTTGTTTCGATCAGAGACCGACGGCGATGATTTCACGACCGTTGTAGTGGCCGCAAGCGGTGCACAGATTGTGCGGACGCTTGAGCTCGCCGCAGTTCGAGCATTCGTGGAAGGCTTCGACCTTCAGCGAATCATGCGACCGGCGGTTACCACGGCGATGCGGCGATACTTTTCTCTTAGGGACAGCCATGGTGGCACCTGTTCCTTAAACTCGGTTCAAATCGTTGCGTTAGCCGCCCTAGGCGAAGCCTGCGGTGCGCACAAGAGTGCGCCGACGCGGATGGCCCGGCCATGACGGTGAAGGGGCGCGCTATAGCGAATTTCGCGCCGCTTGCAAGCGGTGTCGACACGCTCTAGCCAGCAGGCCGATCAGGGGAGGAATATCCATCATGAGTATCGTATTGCCCGTCACGCTTTGCGCCGCCGCCGCTGCGGCGATCATCAACATCTGGCTCGGCATTCGTTGCGGCCAGCTGCGCACCAAACTCAAGGTCCTGCATGGCGACGATGCCGGCGGCCCGCTGACCCGCCGCATGCGCGCGCAGCTCAACTTCGTCGAGAACACACCATGGGTGCTGGCGCTGGTCGCGGGAATCGAACTGGCGGGCGAGGGCCAGCCATGGCTCGCCTGGGTCGCGGGGGTCTACATGCTCGGCCGTATCGCCCATGCGATCGGGATGGACAGTGAGGGGCCGGCGAAGCCGCGCATGATCGGGGTGCTGATCACCATGCTGACCCAGCTCGGGCTGGCGGTGGTCGCGGTGCTGGTGGTGATGGGGGTGATGTAGGAGACAATCTCCTCTCGTCATTGCGAGCGAAGCGAAGCAATCCAGAGCGGCACGCGACAACACTGGATTGCCGCGTCGCCGTTGGCTCCTCGCAATGACGGCTCAGACTGCTAACCCAACACGTAATCGCTGACGAACTGGTTCGTCTGGCGTTCGCGGCCGAAGGTGCTGGTCTCGCCATGGCCGGGAATGAACAGCACATCATTGCCCAGCGGCCACAGTTTCTGCGTGATCGACTCGATCAGATCCTGGTGGTTGCCGCGCGGGAAGTCACTGCGGCCGATGCTGCCCCTGAACAGCACATCGCCGACGATCGCGAATTTCGACGGCCGGTGGAAGAACACCACATGGCCCGGCGTGTGCCCGGGGCAATGGATCACCTCGAGCGTCAACTCGCCCACCATCACCGTGTCGCCATCCCCCAGCCAGCGGGTCGGCTCGAAGGTCTTGGCCTCCATCCCCCAGCGCGCTCCGTCATCGTCGAGCTGCGCGATCCAGAAGCGGTCCTCCTCGTGCGGTCCCTCGATCGGCAGGCCGAGCTCGGCGGCGAGCATCCCCGCCTGCCCGCAATGGTCGAGATGGCCATGGGTGACGAGCAGCTTCTCCAGCGTGACCCCGGCCCTGGCAACCCCGGCCTTGAGCTTGTCGAGATCCCCGCCCGGATCGACCAGCGCACCCTTCATCGTCTTCGTGCACCAGATCAGCGAGCAGTTCTGCTGCAACGGCGTGACGGGGATGATGGCGGCCTTCATCGGCGGCGTGGCGGGGGCTTCGGTCATGGTGGGGAGTTGGCGGGGATGGAGATGGATTGCAAGCTGCCAGACGCTATTGCGACCGAACCAGCAGGGCCGATTGCAGGCTACCAGTTAGACAATACCTCGCATCTCAAGTCTAGAAGATCGAGATCGCCAACCCGAACACACCACCAATGATCCCGCCGACCGACAACATGACGGTTATCCAGAACAGGCCGGGATGGTCACCGTGCCGTTCACCATTCATCCCTCCCGGACCAGGAGCTACGCCACTCCGCATCATCGAAACCAAGCCGACTGCACCAATGACGATCCATGAAAGATAAATCACAATGTCGAGCATGGCTTGGCTCTACCTCAATTTAGTCCAGCAATCATTGGTTTGCACTTCGAATGTCGGGAAAGGGCGAAAATCGAGCTTTATAATCGCCCGCTCTTCCACACCACGCGGCCGATGATCTCGATATCCTCCGCCCCGACCTCGATCGGGGGATAGGCGAGGTTCTGGCTGAGCAGGGTGAAGCGCCCGCCGCCCTGCGCGGCGACGCGTTTGACCAGCAGTGTGTCGTCCAGCCGCACCACGTGGATGCCGTCGCGGAAGGGCTGCGGGGCGTGGTCGACCAGCACCTCGTCGCCCGCGCGCAGCAGGGGTTCCATCGAATCGCCCTCGACCGCAATGGCGGAGAGCTTGGTGCCGTCCAGACCCTGATCGCGCAACCAGCGGCGCGAGAAGCGGAAGTTGTCGAACGGTGCCTCCTCCGCACTCACCGCACCCGGCCCTGCCGAAGCCGCCAGCGACAGGCGCGGCACGTCCACCCACCCTCCGTCGAGCGGCAGCTTGCGCGTCGGCGTGTAGGATTTATCCTCCGCCCCGCCAAGTTCCGATTCGGCAATCCCGAAGAAGTCCGCCAGCAGCCGCCGGTCGCGTTCCTCCAGCTTGCGCGGGCTGCCCTTGCGGATAAACTGCTGCAAATACGTTGGGTTGCGCCCGATCATGTCGGACAGGCCAGCCAGGCTGGTGCCTGACTGGCGGCTCAATTCGAGCAATCTTTCGCGTGCATTCGACATGTTGGTCCTCATCGTCGATAGATTTCCTACCTAGACGATGTATTTTTCCTAGACAAGTAGGATTTCGCGCAGCACGACTCGGGGGATCGAGCGAGTCGGGGTGGGCCCGGCACGCGCGCCAATCCATCGCTGGGGAGCCGCATGCTTATCCGAACCATCGAGAAATTCCTTCGCCAGACCGGGATGCCCGCGACCAAGTTCGGGCGCCTCGCCGCCCACGATCCGCGCTTCGTAATCGATCTGCGCAACGGGCGCATCCCGCGCAGCGGGACCGAGCGCCGCGTGCAGAGCTTCATCGCATCCTATCAGGAGCAGGCCCATGTCCATTGACCCCGCCGCCTTCCCTGCTCCGCCGCGCCGCGCACGCCGGACCATGGCCGACCGCCTGCGCGATGCCGTGCTGGCCCTGTCAGACTGGCAAGGCTCGGTGCTCGTTCATATCGAGCAGCCGTGGGCCAGCATAACCTTCGCCGGTTCTCGCCACCGGCTGCGGATTGCCTACGCCGGACCAGAGGAAGTCGAAGCGGGTGAAGCGCTGATCGCCGATTTGCCCGAACACGAATTCACCCTGCCCGGCCAACTGGTGGCGGATGCGGCGGTGATCGGGGTCGAGCACACGATGCTGCCCGAGCCTAGGCTGGTGGTGGAGTGCGAAATCCTGCTGCTGGAGGAGGGGTGAATTTTGCCGGATTTGCGCCATCCATGGAGAGTGTCAACCGTGTCAACACCCACTCCCCCCCCGCGCCGCCTTCCATCCACGTCGCCCCGGCCCCCGAGCCGGGGGTGCCGCTATTCTTCGAGCGCGGTGCCAGAGCCAGCGGGATCCCGGATCAAGTCCGGGGAGATGGTGTTAGGTTGGTTCGAAAGGTCGCAAGGACAGTGTCAACAGTGTCAACACCCGCTGCGCCTACGATTTGATCACGATCATCTTCTCGATCGTCATTTCGTGGCAAGTGTAGGGAATTCCGCCGACCCCGTGGCCCGAGGTCCGCAGCCCGGCGAAAGGCATCCAGTCGGTGCGGAAGGCGGTGTGGTCGTTCACCATCACCGCCGAGGCGTCGATATTGCGATAGGTGTGCATCGCTGCCGACAAATCGTTGGTGAACACCGCTGCCTGGAACGCCACGTCGAGCGAATTGGCCTGTTTGATCGCCGCGTCGACATCGTCGTAGGAATAGATGCACACCGCTGGGCCGAACACCTCGTTGCGCGAGATCGTCGCTTCGGGTGACGGATTGAGCAGCACCGTGGGCGCATAGGTCGTGTCGGACAGTTTCTCTCCGCCGGAGAGGATTTTCGCCCCGCCCGCGCGCGCCTCGTCGATCCATTGGGCAACGCGGTCGACCTCCTTCGGGCGGATCAGCGGGCCGCATTCGGTGTCTTCATGGATCGCATTGCCGACCTTCAGCGCCTTCGCCCCCTCGGCCATGCGCGCGGCAAGCTCGTCGACCACCGAGGCGTGGGCGAAGACCCGCTGGACCGACACGCAGACCTGCCCCGAATG
>JBGSPZ010000375.1:0-4630 GCA_041738375.1 Parerythrobacter sp.
TACGATCTCGCCGCTGCCTTTGCGGCTGACGGGGCGGAGTGGACCTCGCTCCGCATCGACGGCGGGATGAGCGCGAACGACTGGATGGCGCAGGACATCGCCAACCTGCTCGATATCCCGGTCGAGCGGCCCGATTTCGTCGAGACCACCGCGCTCGGAGCGGCGAAACTCGCGGCGGTCGGCTGCGGAATGCATCCCGATCTCTCCAGCGCCAGTGGCGCGATGCGCGGCGGGCTGGGGCATTTCAGGCCGGCGATGGACGGGTCATTGCGCCAGCAGCGACTCGCCAATTGGGAGCGCGCGCTTTCGGCGGTCTGATTCAGTAACCGGCGAACGAGCGGTTGAGCCGTTCCCGCAGCCGGTGGACGGCGGACGGCTGCATTTCGAACCCTTCGCGCCATGCGGTATCGAGCCGCAGCACCCTTGCGTGCAGCGCCTCGGTGTCGTGGATCAGCTCGCGGGTGGGATATTCGAGCAGCGCGAGGTTCGCCCGCTCCGAAAGGCGGTCCACCGGCAGCTTGCTGTAGCGGCGGAGCTGCAGCGCACTCAGCTCGCCGTTGAAATAGGCGCGATGGTTGAGCAGCCAGGCGAGGACATGCATCACCCGGGTGGTCGTGCGCAGCCCTTCGACCGATAGCGCCAAGCGCACACGGTCGGCCGCATCCCCGGTGTCGCGCACGGGATTGAGGTCGAACACCTGCCGCGCCTCGTCCGCAAGCACGAGCGCTTCGGTGTACAACGCCTCGATAATCGGCTGGCTGATGTCGGACGGTCTTCCCATGCCCCCCACCGCTACGCGCCCCGATTCGCGCAAGCTAGCGGCCTGTGGATAGTTTTCTGACTCAATATGGGACTGTCCCGATGCGGGGCGTTTTTTTGTTCTGCCTCAAGCGCCGGTGCGCGCATCCGCGCGCTTGGCTTTCCTGCGGGGGCCCGGCCCCTGTGGGGCCACCCCTCCGGTCGCGCAGTCGCGCTCTGGCTGCCGCGACAAAGCTCCAGCGACAAATTCGCGGCAGCCAAAGGCCGACCGGCCGCCGCGGCTTATGCCGCGAAGCCAAGGCGGACGGATGTCCGCCGCCCGGCGTTTGAGGCGCCGATCGCAGACCGGCCCAAACAAACTACGCGATAATATCGGGCAGGAGCATGTCCTCGAGGATCGCGATCTGGTCTCTCAGCAACAGCTTGCGCTTTTTCAGCCGCGCGATCTGCAGCTGGTCGGTCGAGCCGGTATCGCGCAACGCCTCGATCGCCGCGTCGAGATCGCGATGTTCGGTGCGCAGGAGGGCGAGCTTCTTGCGCAGTTCAAGTTCGTTCAACGCGCTCTCCGTCCCGACACGATTCGTCGCAAATTGCCAGTCGACCACCGCTTAGGAAATCATCAGGACTTCGCAAGCTAACATTAGTGTGGTTGTATATCCACCAAGCGGCTCGTCCGCACCGGTCGAGTCGCCTTCGTGGTCACACAGAAGGAGAGCCAGATGGTATCGTCTCACGTCGCCGCCCTGAAAACCAAGCACGCCAATATCGAAGCTCGGCTTCGCGAAGAACTGAACCGGCCGGCACCCGACGACACGACCATTCAGACGCTCAAGAAACGCAAATTGCTGATCAAGGAAGAACTTGCCGCGATCTGACGTTTCGGCCCGCAACCCGACTTCCATTTGCGGCGCGGTGCTATAGGCTGCGCGCATGACCGCAGCCGCCGCCGCCCGCTCGATCCTGACCCAGCTGCACGAGGTGATGGCCTCGCGTATGCACGCGCAGGGCAAGCTGGACCGCGTGGTCGAGATCATCGGCGAGTCGCTGCATAGCGAAGTGTGCTCGATCTACCTCCTGCGCGAAGGCATGCTCGAGCTGTTCGCGACGCGCGGCCTGAACAAGGAAGCGGTTCACGTTACCCGGCTGGCGATGGGCGAAGGGCTGACCGGCACGATTGCCGACCGGATCGAGACGCTCAATCTGGCCGAAGCCAAGGCGCATCCGGACTTCCAGTATCGCCCCGAAACCGGCGAGGACAAGTTTCACAGCTTCGCCGGAGTGCCGATCGTCTATCGCGAGCGTGCGGTGGGCACGCTGTGCGTCCAGCATGTCGAGCCGCGGCGCTACGAGGATGTGGAGATCGAAGCGCTGCAGACCACCGCCATGGTGCTGAGCGAACTGATCGCCAATGCCGGGCTGGTCGACGAAGAGCAGGTGCTCGGTCGCAGCGGCGCGCAGACCGGCCCGGCGAGCATCGACGGTCTGCCGCTGGTCAAGGGCCTGGCCAGCGGTTTCGCCGTGTTCCACCAGCCGCGCGTCACCATCGACCAGGTCATGGCGGACGACATTGAAGTCGAACGTCAGCGGGTCTATCGCGCGTTCGACCGGATGCGCGACCAGATCGACGGCATGACCCAGCAGGCCGAATTCGGCAAGGGCGGGGAGCACGAGGAGGTCCTCCAGACCTACCGCATGTTCGCCTATGACGAAGGTTGGTCGCGGCGGATCAACGAGGCAATCGACAGCGGGCTGACCGCCGAGGCGGCGATCGAACGCGTGCAGCAGCGGACCAGGATGCGGATGCGCGAGATCGACGATCCGCTGCTGGCAGAGCGGATGCACGATCTGGAAGACCTGTCGAACCGGCTGTTGCGGATTGTCTCGGGCCAGCTCGGTACGGCGGCGACACAGGGCCTGCGGCGCGACACGATCCTGGTCGCCAAGAATCTCGGGCCTGCCGAACTGCTCGAATACGACCGGCGGCGGCTCAAAGGCGTGGTGCTGGAGGAAGGCTCGCTCACCGCGCATGTGGTGATCGTGGCGCGGGCAATGGGGATACCGGTGCTCGGCCGCGCACGCGGCATTCGCGGGATGGTGGTCGAAGGCGACGAAATCCTGCTCGACGGGGACAAGGGAACGGTTTCGATCCGCCCCGCACAAGCCGTGGCCGATGCGTTCGACACCCGTTTCGCCAAATCGCGGCAACGGCAGGCGGTCTATGCCGAGATGCGCGATGTCGAGCCGTTCACCCGCTGCGGCACCCGCATCCAGGTGATGATGAACGCCGGGCTGCGCGACGACCTGTCGAACCTCAATCTCGTCGGCGCCGACGGGATCGGGCTGTTCCGCACCGAATTCCAGTTCCTCGTCTCCGCCACTCTGCCGCAGCGCGAACGCCAGTTGCGGCTCTACCGCGACGTGCTCGACGCGGCGGGGGACAAGCCGGTGATCTTCCGCACGGTCGATATCGGCGGGGACAAGGCGGTGCCCTATCTCAATTCCGCCGAATCCGAACTGGACGAGAATCCCGCCATGGGCTGGCGCGCGCTGCGCATGGCGCTCGAACGCGAGGGTCTATTGAAGGCGCAGGCCCGCGCCCTGCTGGAGGCGGCCGCCGGGCGCTCGCTCTATGTTATGTTCCCGATGATCAGCGAGCCGTGGGAATTCGATGCCGCGAAGGCGGTGTTCGACAAACAGCTCGAATTCCTGCGCAAGCAGAAGCACCTGCTGCCCGAACAAATCCATTATGGTGCGATGCTCGAGGTGCCCTCGCTGGCCGAGGTGCTCGACCTGCTGATCCCGCGGGTTTCCTTCATCTCGGTCGGGACCAATGATCTGACCCAGTTCCTGTTTGCTGCCGACCGCGCCAATCCCAAGCTGGCCGAACGTTACGACTGGCTCAGCCCGTCAATTCTGCGTTTCCTGCGGCGGATCGCGCAGGCGACGGTGGGACAGCCGGTCGACCTCGGGGTGTGCGGCGAGATGGGCGGGCGGCAGCTCGAGGCGCTGGCGCTGATGGGGCTCGGCTTCCGGCGGTTTTCGATCACCCCGGTTTCGGTCGGGCCGATCAAGGAACTGGTGCGCCAGGTCGATCTCGCATCGATCACAGAGGCGATGAACCGCTGGCTTTCCAGCCCGCCGCAGGACCTGCGCGCCTCGCTCGCGAAATGGGCTGCGAAGCAGGGCATAGCGATCGACTGACGCGACAATCGCACGGGCGGATTCTTCATCCCGCAACATGCCCGTTTCATCGGTTAAGCTGCGAGTCGCAGAATTCCGTCCTTGACAGCAAGGTCGCAGACCTCTTGTCATGCCGCAAAACAGAATAAGCCGGGACCGCAGACGAAATGTCGCAAGGCACTGAAAGCACCGATCAGGAATTGCCGCTCGAAGGAGCGGGCGACAGGCTGCGTCATGCGCGTGAACGGGCCGGCAAATCGGTCGAGGATGTCGCCAAGGAAACCCGGATACCGCAGCGCCATCTGGAATCGATCGAGGCGGGCAGTTTCGGCGACCTTCCGTCCCGCACCTATGCGATCGGCTTTTCGCGGACCTACGCCCGCGTGCTCGGGCAGGACGAGAACGAAATCCTCGGCATGGTGCGTGCCGAACTGGCTCAGGGCGGCGGGAATGCCGGCGGTCCGGTGTCGACCTTCGAACCCGGCGATCCGGCACGCATTCCTACGCGCGGGCTGGCATGGTTCAGCGCCTTTGCCGCGCTGCTGCTGATCGTCGGTCTGTTTGCTTTCTTCGGCGACCGGATTTTTCCCGGCGCGGGACCGGGCTCGATCCTTCCGGACAAAGCGCCGAGCGCTGCCTCAACCTCTGCCGCGCCGGTGCCGGCCGCCAACGCGCCCGCAGCACCTGTGGC
>JBGSPZ010000406.1:0-1830 GCA_041738375.1 Parerythrobacter sp.
CGCATCGCTGGTCGCCTGCCGGTCGATCGGGAAGCCGGTGCCCGCGAGTGCCGCCGAGCCGAGCGGGCACTGGTTCATCCGCGCCCGTGCATCGGCAAACCGGCTGCGGTCGCGCCCGATCATCTCGTAATAGGCCAGCAGGTGGTGCCCCAGCGTGACCGGCTGTGCGGTCTGCAAATGGGTGAAGCCGGGCATTATGCTGGCGGCATGTTCGCCCGCGCGGGTGACCAGCGCCTGCTGAAGCCCTAGCAACCCGGCATCCACTTGATCGATCGCATCGCGCACCCAGAGACGGAAATCGGTCGCCACCTGGTCGTTACGGCTGCGCGCGGTGTGCAGCCGGCCGGCGACCGGGCCGATCAGTTCGGCAAGCCGGCTTTCGGTGGTCATGTGGATGTCTTCGAGGTCCCAGTCCTCGGGCACGCCCTCTGCTGCGTATTCGGCGGCGACCCGATCAAGGCCGTCGGAAATCGCCCTTGCATCCTCCGCCGTGACAATCCCCTGCTGCGCCAGCATCGCGACATGCGCCTGCGACCCGGCGATGTCCTGCCGCCACAGCGCCTTGTCGAACGGGATCGAGGCGTTGATTTCGCGCATGATCGCGCTAGGTCCGTCGGCGAACCTTCCGCCCCACATCTGGTTGGAGCTGCCCGTGCTGTCCCGTTCCCTGCTCACGCTCGCAATCCTGACGCTGACCTTGGCCGCCTGCGATAGGGAAGCGCCCGACAAGGCGCAACCGCAGGGCGCGTTGGACGGCGACAAAGCTGGCTTGGCGGGGGAGATCGACCGCAGCCGCGCGGGCGAACTCATGCCGGCGCTCGCCGTGACCGATCCCGATGGCAAGCAGCTCAACCTCGGTGCCTTGCAGGGCCAGCCGGTCCTGCTCAACCTGTGGGCAACCTGGTGCGCGCCGTGTATCAAGGAAATGCCCATGCTCGACGAACTGGCCGAAGAATATGACGGCGCGCTGCGCGTGGTCACCGTCAGCCAGGACAAGCGCGGCAGGGAAGGGGAGGTGCAGGCCTTCTTCGAGCGCGGCGGCTTCGCCAGGCTCGAACCGTGGCTCGACCCGGACAACGCGCTCGACGCTGCAATTTCCGACGGGGTGCTGCCCGCGACGGTGCTTTACGATGCCAGCGGGCAGGAGGTCTGGCGGGTGGTTGGCGAATACGACTGGTCGAGCGCGGCGGCGCGCGAGGCGCTATCCGAAGCTGCCCTATGACCGCGACTGGTGGGCGATGACAGGCTCGAACTGCCGACCCTCTCGGTGTAAACGAGATGCTCTACCAACTGAGCTAATCGCCCGCACCAGTCTTGCGGTGCGCTGCACATAGCGCCGAAAGTTTGAGAATCAATTGCGAATGTCGGCGGCAATCCTCTAGGGCCGCGGCATGAAAACGCCGCATATCCGCATCCTCGCCACCGGCGGGACCATCGCCGGAAGCGGCGGCTCGGCGTTCGGCAGCGGCTATACGCCGGGGCAGATTTCGGTCGATGCGATGGTCGCCGAGATTCAGGCCCTGGGGATCGACGCCGCGCTCGATCCGGTAGCGATCGCCAGCATCGGATCGCAGGATATCGGCTGGGCGGAATGGGAGCTTTTGCATGCGGAAGTGCTGCGCGCGCAGGCGGATGACAGCGTCTGCGGAATCATCATCACCCACGGCACCGATACGGCGGAGGAAACTGCGCTGCTGCTCGACCTGACGCTGGATGCGGGCAAGCCGGTGGTGCTGGTCGGCGCAATGAGGCCCGCCGATGCGGTCGGCAGCGACGGGATGCGCAATTTCGCCAACGGCGTGCGCGTGGCGAGCAATCCTGCCTCTGCCG
>JBGSPZ010000020.1:0-8716 GCA_041738375.1 Parerythrobacter sp.
GACGATCCCGCTGCCGTCCTGCGGATGGAGCGCCATGCCGGCGGCCTCGAGCGCAGCAAATTTCACTGGTGACCGTCCCTGGTCGCGGCAGCGGTCACAGCCCGCGACCTGCGCGCCGCGTCCATGCAGGATCTGCGCCAGCGGCAGCATGCCGGACCCGCCGATGCCGCAGAAAAAGAACGGCCGGGCGAAGAGTTCGTCGGGAGTGGGGAAATCGCTCATTGCCGCTTCGCTATGCAGTTGTGCGCGGCAAGACAAGCGCGCTAGCATGGGGAATGACCCGAATTGCCATCTGCGCGCCCGGCAAGCGCCTCGAACGCGAGCATGCCGATGCGGTGCTCGATCGGTTTGCTGGCCGGGATGACGTGAAGCTGGTGTTCCATCGCCAATGTTTCGAGCGGCACGGCCATTTCGCGGGCGACGATGCGACCCGGCTGGCGGCGTTCCTCGACTGCGCCAATGATCCGGAGGTGGATACGGTGTGGTTCGCGATGGGCGGTTATGGCTCGAACCGCATCGCTGCCGACGCCATCGCGGGATTGGGCGAGGCGGCACGGAACAAGATTTACCTCGGCTATTCCGACACCGGCTACCTCCTGGCGGCGCTCTATCGCCACGGGATCGGGATGCCGGTCCATGGGCCGATGGTGGGCGACATCGCGCGCGATGGCGGCGAGGCGGCGGTCGACCGGGCGGTCGGCTATTTGACGAGGGACAGGGCGGGGCTGGAGCCCGATATCGACAGTCGCCCGGTCGCGGCGTTCAACCTGACGACGCTGGCGATGCTGTGCGGCACCGGGCTGATGCCTGACCTGTCCGGTCACGTCGTGCTGGTGGAGGAAGTGGCCGAGCACCTTTATGTCGTCGACCGGCTGTTCTTCCATATCTCTCAGCACTTGCAGGGGATTGCCGGGCTGCGCCTCGGGCGGATCAGCGCGGTGCCGGAGAACGACCGGCCCTTCGGCCAGAGCGAGGAGGAGATCGCCCGTTACTGGTGCGGCAGGGCGGGAATTCCTTACCTCGGATTTGCCGATATCGGGCACGACGCGGCCAACCGGATCGTCCCCTTCGGGCTTGCCGGACGCGGCGCAGGCGCATAGGCCGCGCGGCATCAAGGGAGATTTCCGATGCGAGCTTTCGTTTTTCCTGGCCAGGGCAGCCAGAAGGTGGGGATGGGCGTCGAACTGGCCGCCGCCAGCGCCGCCGCGCGCGCGACCTTCGAAGAGGTCGACGAGGCGCTGTCGCAGAACCTGTCGACCATCATGGCCGAAGGGCCCGAAGCCGAACTGACGCTGACCGCCAATGCCCAGCCCGCGATCATGGCCAACGCCATCGCCACCCTGCGGGTGTTGCAGCACGATTTCGGCGTGTCGCTGACCCAGGTCGGGAACTGCGTCGCGGGCCATAGCCTTGGCGAGTATACCGCTTTGTGCGCGGTCGATGCCTTCTCGCTGGCAGACACCGCGCGGCTGCTCAAGCTGCGCGGCGAGGCGATGCAGGCGGCGGTGCCGGTCGGGGTTGGCGCGATGTGCGCGCTGCTCGGCGCGGACCTTGAAACCGCGCAGAAGCTGGCTGCTGCAGCGGCCGAGGGCGAGGTGTGCGAAGTCGCCAACGACAACGATCCCTCGCAAGTCGTGCTGTCGGGCCATGTCGGCGCGATCGAACGCGCGGTGGCGATGGTGAAGGATTTCGGCATCAAGCGCGGGATTCCGCTGCCGGTTTCGGCCCCGTTCCACTGCTCGCTGATGCAGCCCGCAGCCGATGCGATGGCGGAGGCGTTGGCGGAAACGCCGCCGACCTCGCTGGCGTTGCCGATCTACGCCAACGTCACCGCCGCGCTGGTGGACGATCCGGCGGAGGAACTTGCCTTGCTGGTCGAACAGATCACCGGCCGCGTCCGCTGGCGCGAAAGCGTGCTCGCGATGCGCGCGGGCGGGGTCGAGCAGTTCGTCGAACTGGGCGGCAAGGTCCTGGGCCCGATGATCGGCAGGATCGACAAGGACGCCGAGACGGTCAGCCTGGTGACGATGGAGGACCTCGAACTTTTCGCGAAGGGGATTTGAGATTCACGCGGAGACGCGGAGACGCGGAGAGCGCGGAACCGAGATCGATGCGATCTCGGCGGAGGTCGTGGACGCATGCATACAGATTCATAAAGAGCTCGGGCCCGGATTGCTGGAGAGCGTCTATGAAATCGTGCTTGCGGGAGAACTCTGCCGGAGGGGATTGAAAGTCGACCGGCAGGTGCCGGTCGATATCGATTTCAACGGGGTGCGACACAGGGCTGCGTTTCGGGTGGACTTGCTGGTCGAAGACCAGCTTATCCTCGAAATCAAGTCGGTCGATAGCTTGTCGAATGCGCACCTGAAGCAATTGCTGACTTATCTCAGGCTCATGCAGCAACCAGTCGGGTTGCTGCTCAATTTCGCAGGCGCGACCATGAAAGAAGGCATCCGCCGTATCGTGAACGACTATCGGCAGCCGCCGGGGCCCTCCGCGTCTCCGCGTCTCCGCGTGAAACAGAAAACTGGAGAAGAATGATGTTCTCACTTGAAGGCAAAACCGCGCTCGTCACCGGGGCCAGCGGGGGAATCGGGTCCTCCATTGCCCGTGCTCTGGCGCGGCAGGGGGCGCGGTTGGCGCTGAGCGGCTCCAACTCCGCCAAGCTGCGGGCGTTCCGTGACGAGCTCAATGCCGAGTTCGGGCACGACCATGTCGAGATCACCTGCGATTTGTCGAACACCACCCAAGTGGAGGAGCTGATCCCGGCTACCATCGACACGGTCGGGCGGATGGACATCCTGGTCAACAACGCCGGCATCACGCGCGACAATCTGGCGATGCGGATGAAGGACGACGAATGGGACGAGGTGATCCGGATCAACCTCGAAGCGAGCTTCCGCCTGATGCGCGCCGCCGCACGGCCGATGATGAAGGCGCGCCACGGGCGGATCATCTCGATCACCAGCGTCGTCGGTGCGACCGGCAATCCCGGTCAGATGAACTACACCGCAGCCAAAGCGGGCCTGACCGGCATGTCCAAAAGCCTCGCGCAGGAACTTGCGAGCCGCAACATCACCGTCAACTGTGTCGCGCCCGGCTTCATCCGCACTGCGATGACCGAGGCGCTGACCGACGATCAGAAGGCGACGATCAACGCCCGGATCCCGATGGGCCGGATGGGCGAGGGCGAGGAAATCGGTGCTGCCGTGGCCTATCTCGCAAGCGACGAGGCCGCCTATGTCACCGGACAGACGCTGCATGTGAACGGCGGCATGGCGATGCTGAGCTAGGGTGTTTCGAGCTTCCTTGGCCAAAGCGGGGCGAAACGGGGCTTTTATCCCCAAGGAATCAATCGAGGAGGCACCTATCGCTTGCCGCCTTGCGCACCCTCGCTAAGGATATTCGGGAATATTCCGGCGCTCGAGGGCGATTCCGGCCCCTGACACGCAGGGGGGAACCCTTTCCGGGCGCGCATGGGGGATTTGATGAAGGCCACTATCGAACGCGCTACCCTGCTCCGCTGCCTCGGCCATGTGCAGTCCGTTGTGGAGCGGCGCAACACCATCCCGATCCTGTCGAACGTGCTGATCGATGCCGATGCCGGCGGATCGCTCAAGGTCACTGCGACCGACCTCGATTTGCAGGTGGTTGAGAACATGGCGGCTGCCTCGGTAGAGGCACCGGGCGCGATTACCGTGTCGGCGCACCTGCTGTTCGATATCGCACGCAAGCTGCCCGACGGCAGCCAGGTCAGCCTCGAGACGGCGGACAACCGCATGACCGTAAAGGCCGGGCGCAGCCGTTTCTCGCTGCCGACCCTGCCGCGGGACGATTTTCCGGTGATCGTCGAAGGCGACCTGCCGACGAGCTTCGAGGTGCCCGCGAAGACGCTGGCCGAACTGATCGACCGCACGCGCTTCGCGATCAGCACCGAGGAAACGCGCTATTACCTCAATGGCATCTTCCTGCATGTCGCGGAGGATGACCGCCCGGTGCTCAAGGCTGCGGCGACCGACGGGCACCGCCTCGCGCGCTTCACGCTCGACCAGCCGGCCGGCGCCGAGGGAATGCCCGATGTGATCGTACCGCGCAAAGCCGTGGCCGAACTGCGCAAGCTGCTCGAAGAGGCGTCCGACGGGAACGTGCTGATCGACCTTTCCGCGAGCAAGATCCGCTTCACCATGGGCGGCGAGGGCGGGGTGGTGCTGACCAGCAAGCTGATCGACGGTACCTTCCCCGACTACAGTCGCGTCATCCCGACCGGGAATGACAAGCTGCTCAAGATCGACCCGCGCAGCCTGTACGAAGGGGTTGATCGCGTCGCGACTATTGCCACGGAGAAGACCCGCGCGGTGAAGATGGGGCTGGAGAACGACAAGGTCACGCTCACCGTGACAAGCCCGGACAACGGCACCGCAGCGGAAGAAGTCTCGGCGGATTACTCTTCGGAGAATTTCGAGATCGGCTTCAACGCGGGCTATCTGAAGGACATCCTGGGCCAGATCGATAGCGATACGGTCGAACTGCATCTTGCCGACGCCGGAGCGCCGACGCTGATCCGCAAAGACGAGAAGAGCCCGGCGCTCTATGTCCTGATGCCGATGAGGGTATGATGATGAAACGACTTCTGCTGGCTCCGGCCATCCTGCTTGCCGCCCTGCCAAATGTCGCGCAAGCGGCAACGCCGGGCGAAAATCTCGACTGCGCGATCTGGACTTCGGTCAAGATGGACGAGATGAGCGATCCCGAAGTGGTCAATGGCCTGGGGTTCACCCTCAGCTGGTTCATCGGTCTCTACGAAGGGGCGACCGGCACCGCGATCGACAATGCCATGGTCGCCCGCGCGGCAACCATGACCGACGCGGAATTCGGCTTGCTCGACGCCACCTGCCTTTCGCGCATGGAGGGGTTCGGCAGCAGGCTGAGCCAGCTCGCCAACCGCCTCGCCGCGCAGGGCAACTGATAGCCAAGCCGGATTGCGCGAAGAGGCTGACGTCTGACGCGTTTCGACGATTTGCAATGATTGGCTGCGGAGTGTCTCCGCGCAAAGGAGGCTCTCGATGCAGCAGGTCCATGTCCGCAAGAACCAGTTGACCGATACAGAGATCGTAGCGGTCGAGCCGTCTCCGCTGGCATCCGGTGCGGTGCGCCTGTCGATCGAAAGCTTCTCGGTCACCGCCAACAACGTCACTTACGCAGTGATCGGCGACATGTTCGGGTACTGGAACTTTTTCCCGGCACCTGATGGCATGGGCATCGTCCCGATGTGGGGCCACGCGCGGGTGGTGGAGAGCAATTGCCCCGATATCGCCGTGGGTGAGCGGGTCTATGGCTACCTGCCGATGGCCGATATGCTTGACGTCATTCCGGGCAATATCTCGAAGGGCGGCTTCGTCGATAGCGCAGCCCATCGCCAGCCGATGAGCCCGATCTACAACCAGTATTCGCGCCTTGCCGCCGATCCGGAACATGACCCGGCGCGCGAGGGCGAGCGGATGATCTATGGCCCGCTGTTCAAGACCGGCTTCCTGATCGAGTATTTCATGCGCCGCGAAGCCTGGTTCGGGGCGGAGCAGGTGGTGCTGACCAGCGCCTCGTCCAAGACCGCGATGGGGCTGGCAGCGGTGGCGAAGCAGAATTCCCCGCAGGTGAAGCGGATCGGGCTGACCTCGCCGGGGAACGTTGCTTTCGTCGAGGGTACCGGGCTCTATGACGCGGTGGTGAGTTACGACGCCATCGGCTCGCTCGTGATCGTTCCGACGGTCTCGGTCGATTTCGCCGGCAGCGCGGCGATCCTTGCCGGTCTGCACCATCACTTTGCCGACGCGCTCAAATACTCGTGCATGGTCGGCGTGACCCATGTCGGCGAACGCGGCGGAATGGAGGATCCTGGTCTTCCCGGAGCGACACCGACCCTGTTCTTTGCCCCCGACCATGCGCAGGCGATGTTCAAGGAACTCGGGCCGCAAGCGGCAGGGGCGGCGATCGGCGCGAGTTGGGGCTATTTTCTCGACGTGGTTGACGGCAGCATTACGATCGAGCGGCGCAAGGGGCTCGCGGCCGCACGCGAGGCCTATCTTGCCACGCTGGCGGGCAAGGCGGACCCGGCAGTCGGGATTGTGATCGAGCCTTAGAACTAACGTGCGATAATGCCGTAAGCTATCCCGACCATAACGATCACGATCGTAGCGAACTCGGCTGGGCGAGGTACACCCTCCTCGCTTGGCCGGAACACCGGCGTGCCGGGCCGTCGGTACGTGCGCAGCCAGAGCAGGACTACGCTCGCCGCGAGGGCGATCCAGAACAGGTTGGACAGCCATTGGCTGACCAACGCCTCGGCAGGCGTTGAGTAGGCCTTGAAGCCTCTGAATTCATTCAATTGAACGAACCCGTTCGTCGGATCGGGCTGGCGCGGGCGTTCTTGAGACAGCCAGCTCGTGTATTCCGCCGAAACAAAGAACAGCACGACAGGGATGTTGATCAATAGGGCTCTGACCGCTTCGCCATAGAAGCCCCCAGTGTGCGGCTCCGGTTCCTTCTGTTCCAAGATCAGATATCGACGCAGATCTTGCCGAAGTGTTTGTTCGCCGCCTGGTGGCGGAAGGCGTCGGCGAGGTTTTCCAGCCCGAAATGGTCGGAGATTTCCGGCACCAAGCCGTTGGCATCGATCGCTGCGATCATATCTAGCTGCATCTTGCGGCTACCCACCGTCAGCCCCTGCACACGCAGGTTCTTGGCCATGAGTAGCCCCGTCTGGACCGGTCCGGCGAAGCCCGCCAGTACTCCGATCAGTGCAACATGCCCGCCGACCCTTGTGGCGATCATCGACTG
This sequence comes from Parerythrobacter sp., assembly GCA_041738375.1. GTDB lineage: Bacteria > Pseudomonadota > Alphaproteobacteria > Sphingomonadales > Sphingomonadaceae > Parerythrobacter_A. The sequence continues at coordinate 6,835 of JBGSPZ010000020.1, forward strand.
GTCGAGCGTGCCCGCACCGCCGATCTCGACCACGCAGTCGACACCCTTGCCTCCGGTGATACCTAGTGCCGCAGCACCCCAGGCCTCGACTTCCTTGTAGTTGATCAGGTGATCGGCCCCGAGAGCCTTGAGCCGCTCCAGCTTCGCGCCGCTCGAACTGGTCGCAATGACCTGCGCGCCCGCCATCTTGGCGAATTGCAGCGCGAAGATCGACACCCCGCCGCTGCCCTGCACCAGCACGGTGTCGCCCGGCTTGATCGCATTGTCGACAAACAGCGCGCGCCATGCGGTGAGGCCCGCGCAGGTCAGAGTCGCCGCCTGCGCGGCATTGTAGCCCTTGGGCACGCGGGTGAACCAGTGGGTCAGTGCGGTCACGCTCTCGCGGGCATAGCCGTCGATCCCGTCCCCCGGCACGCGGGTGAAGGCGGTCGCGGGCGGGGTGCCGTCGAGCCAATCGGGGAAGAAGGTCGAGACGACGAGGTCGCCCACGGCATATTCGGTTGCACCCTCGCCCACGGCGGTGACTAAGCCCGCGCCGTCCGACATCGGAATGCGCCCTGCCGCCGCCGGGATCATCCCGACGACCACCGCGAAGTCATGGTAGTTGAGCGAACTCGCTCGGATGCGGACCGTTATCTCGCCCGGACCCGGCGCGGGGGCCTCATCAATGTCGACATATTCGAGCGTGTCGAGCGTGGACGGCTGGCCGCCCGTGCGAATGGCCTTCATTCGGCAGCTTCCAGTAGCTCGACCCTTTGCGGTCCTCGGATCAGGCCGCCCGGGGCCTCGCCGGTCCACTGGCCGTCGCGGAAGGTCACCACGCCGTTCTTGATTGTGCAGACATAACCCTCGGCCTTCTGCAGCAGCCGCTTGCCGCCTGCCGGCAGGTCGAACGCCAGCCACGGCTTGCCGAGCTTGAGCCGGTCCATATCGATCACGTTGATATCGGCGAGGTAACCGGGAGCGAGCACGCCGCGATCTTCGAGACCATAGAGCCGCGCGGTGTCGGCGCACTGGCGCTTGATCGCATTCTCCAGCCCGATCGTCCCGCGCTGGCGGTCACGCACCCAGTGCTGGAGCATGAAGGTGGGTGACGCCGCATCGCAGATGGTGCCGCAATGCGCGCCGCCGTCGCTGAGCGAATTCACCGTGTCGTCCGACTTCTGGAGATCCATCAGGAAGTCGAGGTTGCCGTCGGCATAGTTGAGGATCGGCAGATAGATGAAGCCCTTGCCGTCGGCGCGGCACAGCAGGTCGTAGGCGTATTCGTCGCCCGAGACCCCGGCCTTCGCCGCGCGGGCCATGATGCTTTCCTCCGCAGTCGGCTCGTAGTTGAAATCGGGGTCCATCTCGAACTGCATATTCCAGCCGCCGCAGACGACCATGATCAGCCCGATGATATCCTGGTTGACCTCCGAAAAATCATGCGTTTCGGACAGCAGCTGCGCCTTGAACGCGGGGTCGAGCAGCTTGGCCTTCTGCTCCTCCCACGGCAGGCCCTCGATCGCCTTCCAGCTCGGCTTTAGGCGGAAGGGATGCACCGTGCCCTGCCACGCCATGCAGATACCGTTGCCGCGCAAGGCGATCTGCGCGACGATATTGGCACCGTTGTCGTTCTCCGCGCGCATCGAGGCGATCTGTTCGTCGAGTGGCATCTCCTTGGCGATCGACTGCAGCGCGGCGAAGGTGACCGGGAGGCCGGTCTCGCGGCTCATCTTCCCCATCCAGCCGAACTCGTCCCACTCGCGCATCATGTCGCTCGCCATTTCGAACACGCCGTGGCCCGCGCGGCCCATGGCGCGGCCGATGGCGACCAGTTCTTCGGCAGTGGCGGTGGTGCCGGGCACGACTTCGCCGTCGATATCGCGGTGGAGCACGGTGC
>JBGSPZ010000042.1:0-5352 GCA_041738375.1 Parerythrobacter sp.
GGCCGCCGACTTTCGCCAGCTCGGCGATCGCCCCCGGCTCCTCGCCGCGCGCCACCATGCCCCAGAAACCATTTTTCATGCCGAGCGCGCTTTCGACGCAATAATGCACGATGTCGTGCGACACCGGCCCTTTGCGCGGGATCCGGAAGCGCGCGGTCGAGCCATCGTCGCGGGTGATCGCGACACGCTCTTCGCTTCCGTGCAGGGCGATCTCGATCCGCATGCCTTGGCAGTAGCGTAAAGCGCGCCGCGGGTGTAGAGGCGCGCGCAATCATGAGCACCACCACTACACTTCCCGACCAGAAGAAGGTCGGCATGGTTTCCCTCGGCTGCCCCAAGGCGCTGGTCGATTCCGAACGCATCCTCACCCGGCTGCGGGCGGACGGCTATGCGATGAGCCCCGACTATGCCGGGGCGGACGTGGTGCTGGTCAATACCTGCGGTTTTCTCGATTCCGCGAAGGAAGAGAGCCTCGCCGCGATCGGCGAGGCGATTGCCGAGAACGGCCGCGTCATTGTCACCGGCTGCATGGGCGAGGAAGCCGATGCGATCCGCGCCGCGCACCCGCAGGTGCTCGCGATCACCGGGGCGCACCAGTATGAACAGGTGGTCGAGGCGGTTCATGTCCACGCCCCGCCGAGCCAGGGGCCGTTCGTCGACCTGATCCCACAGCCGGATATCAAGCTGACCCCGCGCCACTACAGCTATCTCAAGATTTCCGAGGGGTGCAACCACTCCTGCGCCTTCTGCATCATCCCGCAATTGCGCGGCAAGCTCGCCAGCCGCCGGATCGACGCGGTGCTGCGCGAGGCGGAGAAACTGGTCGCGGCGGGGACCAAGGAACTGCTGGTCATCAGCCAGGACACCAGCGCCTATGGCGTGGACACAAGGCATGAGGCGAAGACCTGGAAAGGCCGCGAAGTCCGCGCGCATATGACCGACCTTGCCCGTGAACTCGGCCAGTTGCGCACGCCGCAGGGCGAGCAGCCGTGGGTCCGGCTGCATTACGTCTACCCTTACCCGCATGTCGATGCGGTGATCCCGCTGATGGCGGAGGGGCTGCTGACCCCCTATCTCGACATCCCGTTCCAGCACGCCAGCCCGTCCGTCCTCAAGCGGATGAAGCGCCCGGCGAACGAGGCGAAAGTGCTCGAACGGCTGAGGAGCTGGCGCGAGATCTGTCCCGACATCGCCATCCGCTCCAGCTTCGTCGTCGGCTTTCCCGGCGAGACCGAGGACGATTTCCGCTACCTGCTCGACTGGCTGGAAGAAGCGCAGCTCGACCGCGTCGGGGCCTTCCGCTTCGAGCCGGTCGAAGGCGCGCAGGCCAACGCCCTGCCCGGTCCGGTGCCCGAGGAAATCAAGGAAGAGCGCTACGCCCGGGTGATGGAGGTCACCGAACGGATCAGCGCCGCCAAGCTCGCGGCCAAGGTCGGCCGGACCATCCCGGTCATCATCGACGAGGTTGGCGAGGCGGACGAGGCCGGCGACATCGGTGCCACCGGCCGCAGCCAGGCCGACGCGCCCGAAATCGACGGCGCGGTCTATTTGCGCAATGTCGCCGCGTCGCTGGCGGCAGGCGATATCATCGAGGCCCGGATCGAGGATTCGGACGCGCACGATCTGTTCGGGGTGCCTACAAGCACGGTGCGGTAAACAATAGTGCCCCACCGCACCCACCTCCTCACCATCCCCACCTCGGGCCCCGGCCTGCACGAGATCACCCGCGATATCGCCGCGTGGATCGCCGGGACCGGCATCCGCACGGGGCTGCTCACGGCACTGTGCCGCCACACCTCGGCCTCGCTGGTGATCACCGAAAACGCCTCCCCCGCCGTGCGGCGCGACATGCTGCGCTGGCTCGACGCCCAAGCGCCGCAGGGGGTGCAATACGAGCATGACGACGAGGGGCCGGACGATATGCCCGCGCATCTCAAGGCCGCGCTCACCGGCGTTTCGCTGTCAATCCCGGTCGCAGGCGGCGCGATGATGCTCGGCACCTGGCAAGGCGTGTTCCTGATCGAGCACCGCGCGCAGGCCCACCGGCGCGAAGTGGCGCTGCATCTGGCGGGGGAATAGCCGCCAGCCTCGGATTCCCGGTGGATTGTCACACCGCTGCAACGCGATTCTTCATCTTGTCACCATTGATTCGTTTTGCTGTCACACGCCGGTTCTAGGCGCGCCTCAACCAATCTGGATGGGGCACTCCAATGACTATGAACACACTGCTTCTCGGCACCGCCGTTTCGGCCATCGCCATGGGTATCGCCGCGCCTGCCTTTGCGCAGGACACCGCAGACACCACCGCGCAGAGCGACGACGAAATCCAGTCAGCGCGCGAGATCGTCGTCCAGGCGGACATCGGCTTCCGCAACCGGAGCGACGAAGCCGAGCCGGTGCTGGTCTATGACGAGGAGTACTTCCAGCGCTTCGAGCCGCTGACCGCGGGCGATGCGCTCAAGCGCGTTCCGGGCGTGACCTTCCTGTCCGACGTGATCGAGAGCGACGGCGCGCGGCTGCGCGGGCTCGATCCGGGCTATACCCAGATCCTGATCAATGGCGAGAAGGTGCCCGGCGGCCAGTCCGACCGTTCGTTCTTCCTCGACCGTATCCCGGCCGAGCTGATCGATCGGGTCGAGATCGTGCGTTCCTCCTCTGCCCGCCGCACCGGCGACGCGGTGGCGGGCTCGCTCAACATCGAACTGCGTGACGGTTTCTCGCTCGACGGCGGCTATGTCCGTGGCGGGGCGCTGCTGTTCGACGACGGCGAAGTGAAGCCGAGTGGCGGTTTCTATTATGGCGGCGCGCTGGCCGGTGGCCGCGTGCTGGTGGGGGCCAACGTCCAGGGCCGCTACAACCCCAAGATCAAGTCGAGCCTGCGCTTCGGCGATTCGCCGGAGAACAACCCGAACTTCTTCACCGACGATTTCGACAATCGCGAAGACCAGACCGACACCCGCGACGGCACCGACTATGCCTTCAACGCGAGCTGGGGGATCGAGAGCGGGGACACCGAGTTCGAAATCCTCGGCAATTTCGTGCGCACCGAGCGGACCGAGGACGAGCGGTCGTTCGAATACAGCGATCCGACCGCGATCAACGGCCCGGTGCGCGCCACCCCGGCGGGCAATCTGCTGACCGATAACGCGAACGTCAACGACATCACCACCGAGAGCTGGTCGCTGGTCGGCAAGCTCGATCACGACTGGGGCTTCGGCGACACCAAGCTGCGCGTCGGTTTCTCGCGCTTCGACGATTTTCAGGACGAGTTCGAATACGAAGTCGATTTCGACCGCACCACGCCGCGCTTCACCGGCGACCTGACCCTGAGCGATACGCGCGACGAGGAGTTCTTCGTCAACCTCGAGCAGGAATTCAACATCGGCGAAGACCTCGAGTTCGCGGTCGGAGGGTTCTTCCAGAACAAAGACCGCGGCTTCCGGCTGCAGGAAGTGCGCAGCCGCTTCAATCTCACCGCCGCCGACCGCCAGGGCTACGACCAGTTCACCCGCAACCCCGGTGAATTCGCGCCGAACCCGTTCCCGGCCCTGGGCGACACCGCGTTCAACACCATTTCGGAAGACCGCCGCGATCTCTACGCGCTGATCGAAGGCGCGTATGACACCGTGACCTTCGAAGCCGGCATCCGGTGGGAAAACACCGATGTGACGGTGACCGACCTCACCCCCGGCGGAGCGGGGACGATCGAAACCGACTATGATGCCTTCCTGCCCTCGGCCTCGGTCAAGGTCCAGCTCGGCGACGGGCGCATCACCCTGTCGGGTGCGCGCACGCTGCGCCGCCCGCGGTTCGATTTCATCACGCCGGGCCTGCTCGAAGCCGAATTCGGCGACAACGACTTCCTCGGCAATCCGCTGCTCGCCCCGGAAACCGCCTGGGGCGGCGACCTCGGCTACGAGCACCGGATCGGCAAGACGGGCGTGATCGGGGTGAACCTGTTCTACCGCGATGTCACCAATCTGACCGAGCTGGCCACCATGCTCAACCCGAACGGCACCCCGGCAGAAGGTTCGGAAGGCCCGGGCACCTTCATCCTCACCCCGCGCAACACGGGCGATGGCGAAGTCTACGGGATCGAGTTCGACGCCTCGTTCAGCCTCGCCTTCGTCGGCCTGCCCGATACCGGCGTGTTCGGGAACCTCGCCCTGCTCGACAGCAACATTACCGACGAGTTCGGCGAGCGGCGGTTCAACGACCAGTCGAAATATGTCTACAACTTCGGCGCGATCCAGAACCTGCCGAGCTTCGGCGCGGCCTTCGGCGCGACCTATCGCAAGCAGGGCCAGGCTTTCGGCCGCGTGGTGGGCGAGGAAGTCTTCACCCGCTACGGCGCGGACCTCGAAGTGTTCGTCGAGAAGCGCTTCGGCGACAGCTTCACCATCCGCGCGGTGGGTTCGAACCTGCTCGACGGGACGAAGGACGAAGACTTCAACAAGTTCACCACTGTCCAGGACCAGATCGATCGCGATTTCGACGAGTATGAACTCGAAAGCGAACGCGCTGGACCGGTGTTCCAGATCGTTGCACGTTACGCCTTCTGATGAACAAGACTGCCCTCGCTCCGCTCGCAGCCGCTGCCTTGCTCGGCGGCTGCGCCACCACCCCGATCACCGGCGATCCGGCGGTGACGGTGACGGCAATCGCCGAGACCGCGCCCGTCGGCACCGCCAATGAAGACGCGGCGGACGATCCGGCGATCTGGCGCAACGCCGCCGACCCGTCGAAAAGCCTGATCGTCGCGACCGACAAGAAAGGCGGGCTCTACGTTTACGACCTGGCGGGCAAGCAGAAGAGCTTCCTCGCCGCGCCGGGGCTCAACAATGTCGACCTGGTCGAACTCCCCGACGGACGCGTGCTGGTTGCCGCAAGCGATCGCAGCGATCTCGCCAATGCGCGAATCCATCTTTCGCTGCTCGATACCGCCACCGGCGCGCTGGAACTGGCGGGATCGCATTCGGTAGGGCCCGGTGAAGCCTATGGCATCTGTCTCGGCGGGGTGGCCGGCGACGGGGAGGTAACGGTCTACAGCGCGCCCAAGAACGGGGTGATTTACGATAGCCGCCTGCTCCCCGGCAGCCCGGTCGCGATGACGCGCACCCTGGCCACCGTCCCGACCCAGCCCGAAGGCTGCATCGCCGACCCGCGCACGGGCACGCTCTATATCGGCGAGGAAGACGCCGGAATCTGGGCCATCGACATGGAAAGCGGTGCCAAGCGCATGGTCGCTGCCGTCGACAACAAGCTTCTGGTCGCCGACGTCGAGGGGCTCGCTCTGGCGCCCGAAGGCCAGAGCGGCGGCTATCTCGTCGCGTCCTCGCAGGGCGACAATGC
>JBGSPZ010000071.1:0-3821 GCA_041738375.1 Parerythrobacter sp.
GCGGCGCAGGCGGGTCATAGTTGCTCCACTGTCATGGCTTCGGCATGTGCGCGGCGCAATGCCACCGTCATCCGCCCGATCATCAGCGCGATCGGATCGCGCCCGCCGAGCACCCCGCGGTGGGCGATGGCAATGCGGGCCCCTTCGTCGATGCCCAGCGCGCGCAGCCGCTTGCCGTCGTCGGGCGCAATCCGTTCCCAGTCGACCGCGACGATTCGCGCGCGCTGCCCGATCGGTAGGGTTTCGAGAGTCATGTTGCGCGCGCTGCCAGAGACGCGCGCTTATTGCAACCGATTATCAATAGCGACCTCCAGGCAGCGTTTTTCCAGCGCGATCATAGCTACCGCGAAGGCCTCGCCCAGCACCAGGTAGTCTTCCGAGCGGTAATGCCACCCATCCGGGAGGAAGCCGAAATTTTCGGTCGCGGTGACGAGGGCGGCGCAGCGATCATTCGCGACGAAGCGGACCTGGGCCGCCTGCACTTGCGGAGAATAGGTCATGACCCGCGTTGTGGGCGTGTTTCCGGAGTCGGCGATCTTGCCTATCACCACGGGCAGGTCTTCATTGTGCAAGGCCGCGCGCAGCAAACCGACCAGCCGGGCAAGATTGCGGTCGTACCCTTCCGCCGCTTCGCGGTTGTCGTAGGCATCGGCTTCGCCCTGCATCCATACGATCCCCGCAGGTACCAATGTATCGGTCTTATCGTCGCCGTCGATATCTCTCGGCCGCAACGCCGCGTCGATCGCCGTCAGGGCATTGTCGTACTGATTTCGCCGGTTGCCGCTGGCATAGTCTGGGTCCCATGAGCCGTAGCCCGATATGCCGTCGACCAGCCCCGTTCCGCCACGCGAAAACTTGATCAAGGCGACCGGTCCGTTCGAAACATCGGAAGACATGGTGCTGGCAAAGGTCAATTCCGGGCCGAACCGATCGGACAGGCTGTTGGCCGTTCCATCGGTCTCGAAGCCGGTCCCGTGCCCCGGACGCATCGGCGACCAGATGCCCACTCCGCCGCCGTCCTTGCCGTCTTCCACTGTCTTGCCGTGGTAGATCGGAACCGAGGCTGCTTTGGCGGCAATATCGGTCGACACTTCGGAAGTGTAGCCGAAGCCTTCCATGTTCGATTGGCCGCCGAGAAAATAGACCTTGTATGTTGTTCCGCGAGTTGGCGCTTCCACCTGTGGCAGGCTCGCGCAGCTTGAGAGCAATCCAACGAAACCGATCAGGCCAAAACGCTTCATTTGCCCCCCGACGACAGCCTGGCATCGCCGTGGCGAGACCAGCCGGATGAATGCAGCCAGCCCGGCAACTGGCACGACCTGCGCGATGCTATCGTGCGGGATAGCGCAGCCGCCCGAGGAAGCGGGCCATGCTGAAGGTCTCGCGATCCGGGTTGAGCCATTTCGCCTTGGCTTTCTCGAACTTCATTACCCCTTCGATCCGGCGATCGAGGAACGCCTTCGTGTCCGCTTTCCCGTCGCTCTCGTCGCTCGCGAAGACCGCCAGCGTTGCCGAGTAAATCCCGCCAAGGATCGTGCGCTTGGTATAATGATTGTAGTCCGTCGCGGTGTCGCCCGCGAGGCGCCACATAAGGTCGGCGCTGTGCCAGCCGGTCTTGAGTGCCATTGCTAAGTTTTGCGGCATCGCCATGATCGCGGTCGCGCGTCTGAGCGCCTCTTCCTGCCCCGAAATCGCATCGAGCCGGAATTGCACCAGCGAACGGATGCGTTCGCGGATCGGCAGTTTGGCGAGCGCCTCCTGCGTAAAATGCGCCAGCATTGCCGCATCGATCGCCTCGATCCAGGCACCGATCATGTCCATCGCCCCGCCCGGGAAGGCGAGCCGGGCAACATCCCTGTCCGCCCCCACGGCATCGGCGGCAGCATCGACCGCAGCCGCGCTCCAGCCGTCGAACACCGCCGCATTGGCGGCTTCGGGAGCGAGCGCAATTCGCAACTCGTCGAGCGTCATGTCGGCAGGATCGGTCACCGGATTTCCGGACCGTAGGTTTGCGGAGCCGCTTCGGCGGCGGCTTCTGCCGTGTCATGCTCCGCAAGCACTTCGAGCAAGGCCCCGTTGGAGTTCATCAAGGCAACATAATCGCGAGCGCTGCGACCTGAATTGTCGTTCTTGTCCGGGTTGGCACCCTTCTCGAGCAAGAGCTTCATCATCGGCAGGTCGCGCCGGTGCACCGCCGAAATCAGCGGTGTCTCGCCGGTGACGTTGGCCACATCGATCCGCGCGCCGCCTTTGATCAGCGCCGTGACCGCGTCGACATCGCCGACGCTCGCCGCGATCATCAGCGGGGTGACCCCCTTGCTGTCGGCAATGTTCGGATTGGCACCGCGTTGGAGGAAAAAGCGGATCCAGGTCGAATTGCGCGCTGTCGTGGCGATGTGCAGCGCGGTCTCGCCCGTGGTCCGGTCGCGGGTGTTGATGATGGTCGAGCCGGGTTCGTTGAGCGCGTCGGTCACCTTCTGCCCGTCCTCGTCCCTGACCGCTTCGAGGAACTCGAAGCCTTCGGACTTGAACTGCGCCGCGACCGGCGCTGCCGCCGCCGCCAGTGCGATACCGATGAGTGCCTTGCGGAAAAGCGCGCGGGCCATGGCGAAACCTACCTCCGAAATTCGTGCGACCGGGCTGAATCGCCCTCTTGTGCAGCGGCGATTAGCAGAGCATGAAGCGCCGCGCCATGCTTCGCATTATCCCCCGCATTTCGCTGCCGCTGCTTGCGGCGTTTGCCCTCGCATCCTGCGACGGAACCCCGATCCCTGGACCCTCGCCCGACGGGGTCGATTTGCGCGGCGCGGCGATGGGCGGGGACTTCACCCTCACCGGCACCAACGGCCAGAAAGTCAGCTGGGAAGACTTCAAGGGCAAGTACCGCATCGTCTACTTCGGTTTTACCTATTGCCCCGATATCTGCCCCAACGATGTCGGGCGAATGTCCAAGGGTCTCGGTATCTTCGAGAAGAAGCATCCGGCCCTTGGCGCGAAAATCCAGCCGATCTTCATCTCGGTCGACCCCGCGCGCGACACGCCGCAGGTGGTTGGCGAATTCGTCGCCAATTTCCACCCGCGGCTGATCGGGCTGACCGGCTCGAAGGAAGAGATCGCGAAAGTGCTCCCCCTGTTCAGCGCGAGCGCGCAGGCCGACGAACCCAACGAAAGCGGCGACTACAATGTCGCCCACACCACCTTCACCTATCTGTTCGACCCCGACGGCCAGCCGCTCGGCATCCTGCCGACCGACAAGGGGGCCGAAGCGGTGGCGGCGGAACTCGAAGGATGGGTCCGCTGAGGGATCGGTTCTGGGAACTGCCGCTGGCCGAACTCGACCGCGCGGAGTGGGAGGCGCTGTGCGATGGTTGCGGCCGCTGCTGCCTGCACAAGATCGAGGACGAGGATAGCGGCGCGATCGAGCACACCAATGTCGCGTGCAAGCTGCTCGATTGCGCGACTGCGCGCTGCAAGGACTATCGCAACCGCAAGGCCTATGTGCCCGATTGCCTGCGGCTGACGCTCAAGATCGTGCACGACGTGCCGTGGCTGCCGCCGACCTGCGCCTACCGCCTGCGTGCAGACGGCAAGCCGCTGAAGCCTTGGCATTATCTCGTCTCGGGAGACCGCGAGAGCGTGGTCGCTGCCGGCATCTCGGTCGCCGGGCGGGTGGTGAGCGAGACCGTCGCCGGTCCGCTCGAACACCATATCGTCGAGTGGGACCGGTGATCGACTGGCTGCGCCCCGATATGCAGGCACCTGCGGTCAGCCTGGGCGAACAGGAGGTGCCGCTGGCGATCCGGCGGCATCCGACCGCGCGG
>JBGSPZ010000287.1:0-2896 GCA_041738375.1 Parerythrobacter sp.
GCGACGCGCAGGCCGAGCACGCGCTTGCCCGGGGTCGCCCCGCGCGGGCCCAGTTCGAAGGCCATGAAATAGCCGTTCCACGCGATGAACCAGAACAGGCTGATGACGATTACCATGAACTCGCCCGCGCCGGAGATCTCTTCGAAACTGTCATCAAGGCCGACCCCTGCCGCGATGTAAAACAGCGCGATCATGATCGCGACGGTCGACACCAGCAGGATCACATAATCGAGGATCAGCGCCCCGGCCCGCGAACCCCGCGCGCCGACCGTCAGCGGCAAGGCGATGCCTTCGGGCGTCACCATCTGGCGCTGGCGCCGCCCGCGGTGCGATCTCGGGTCGAAGGCCAGGGTGCTCATGCTGCCTCCGCTTCGCGCTTGCGCCCGAAGGCGAAGAAATAGGTCAGCCAGAAGATCAGCATGAAGCCGCCAATCAGCCCGCGAGTCTCGGTGCTGGCGAGCTGGCGCGGGAAGGCTTCGAGCACGGCGGCGAAAATCAGCATCAGCACCACGCCGACCATCACCTGCGCCCCGCGCTGTCCGGCCTCCGACGCGGCCGAAAGGATGCTGCGCCGCCCGGGAAAGGCCATCTTGCGCCCGATATGGATACCCGCCGCGCTCGATAGCATGATGGCAAAGAATTCGGTCGTCCCGTGTACCGCCAACCAGGCGGAGAACTCCGGCAGCAGGCCCTGGCTGTTGTACAGCCACAGGAACGCCCCGAGCAGCGCCATGTTCTGCACCAGCAGCAGGAGCGAGGGGATCCCGAACGCGAACCCCAGCGCGAAGGCGAGGATGCAGACGGAGGAATTGTTGGTGAACAGCTGCGCCGCGAAGGCCGACATGCCGCTTGCGCTGTCCTCGACCTTGAGCGTTTCGAGCAGCACTTCGCGGCTGGCGCCGGGCTGGCGGCTATCCGCGAATTCCGCCGGGACCAGCGTATAGAACCATTCCTGGTCGCGCGCGACCACCAGCCAGCCGACGATCGTGCCTGCGATCATCACCGCGAAGGCGATGCAGATGTCGAGCCAGATATCGCGCACCGACTGGCTGAGCTTGCCGCCGAGAAACTTGCCGAACCAGCGGTAGAAACCGACGCGCGGGCCGTAGACCTGGAACCATCCGCGCTGGACCAGCGATTCGAGATAGGCCAGCGTCGACGCATCGAGCGAGGTTTCGCGCGCGACCGCAAGGCTGGACGCTGCCATGCGATAGAGCGCCGGAAGGGCCAGCACATCGTCGTCCGACAGGCGGCGCAAGCGCCCCTTTTCCATCGCACCGAGGATGGTCTCGAGCCGCTTCCATTCGCCCTCGCGCTCGAGCCGGAATCGGTCGGAACGCAGCGCGGCGGTCTCGATCGCGCTGGTCGCCTCGACCCGGTTGACGATCGGACCCTTGGTGGCGGGCAGGATGGTTCCGGCTGCGGTGCTCATCCGATCGCTCCCGAGCGCTTGATGTCGAGATAGGAATCGATCAGGCGGTAGCCGATCTGGTCCCACGGTGCTTCGATGATGTCGACCCCCATGTGGCGCAACCGTTCGAGCACCAGCGCGCGCTGGCGGGCAAGCGTGTCGGCGGTCACGGCGACTGCAAGTTCATCGAGCGAAACGGGATCGGTGTCGGCCAGTTCGGCAAGCTCGACGTCCTCGATGGTAACGAACAGCACGAGATGCTTCTCGACCAGTCGCCCGACGCTCTCGATCATCAGTTCCGCGCCGGTCGGATCGGTGAAGTCGGTGAACAGCACCACCAGCGAACGGCGCTGGAGCTTACCGGTCAGCGTCGCCAGCGCAAGGGTGAAATTGGGTTCCTCCGGATGATACTCCAGCTCCGCTGCGGCTGACTGGAGGCGGTGGAACATCCGCGTATCGCCGACGAAAGGCGTCATGACTTCGGGCCGATGGGCGAAACCGAACAGCGCAACGCGGTCCCCTCCTTTGAGCGCGACGTAGGATGCGGTCAGCGCCGCGCTGACCGCGCGGTCGATCCGGGGAAGGCCTTCGACCGGTTCGCACATCGCCTGCCCGCAATCGAAGGCAAAGACGATCTGGTTGTTGCGCTCGCTTTCGTTCTCGCGGGCATAAAGTTTGGTGTGGCGCGCGCTCGCCTTCCAGTCGATCCGGCGACGGTCCATCCCCGCCTCGTATTCGCTCAGCGCCTCGAACTGGGTGCCCTCACCGCGAATGCGCCGCGCAATCAGGCCGAATTGCGCGTCGCGCAGGTAGTTCTGCAATTCGGGCGAGCGGACCGGCGAGAGATCGGGCCACACCCGCACCGTGCGGTCGAGATCGTGCCGCAGCTGCCGCGCGCCAAGGCCGAGCGGACCCGACCACTGGATCCACATCCGGCCGATCGAGGCGGGACCCCGCCTTACCGGCGTCAGTGTCGTCTGGCCCTGCCAGCTCGCGGTTTCCCGGTCGCGGGCGAGCCGGAACTCGCAGCGCCCATCCTGGCCGAGCCGGGGATCGACTTCGAGCGCGACCTTCGGCCGGGAAAACGCCGCACGGCCGGCAAATTCGCCGATCAGCACCAGCTCCATCGGCTCGCCCACTTCGGTGTCCGCCGGGGCATGGAAGCGCCAGTCGGCCAACCTCCCGGCCAGCGCGCCATCGAGCAGGATAAGTACCAGCAGCGCGACGCCAGCAGCGGGCACCATCACCCATGCCCCCGGGGCTGCGGCCGCCACCACCACCGCAACCGGTGCCGCGATCGCGGCGATCCAGGCAGCCCTTACTGTCGGGAGGATGGGAAAGGTAAAGCGCATCGACCTAGCGCGGCGCCTCGGTGCTTTCGACCATCTCGCCGACCAGAGCTTCGACTGCGCGGCCTTCGATCTCGGCCGCCGGGCTGAGCATAAGGCGGTGACGCAGGACGGCGGTGGCGAGCGCCTTCACATC
>JBGSPZ010000106.1:0-5297 GCA_041738375.1 Parerythrobacter sp.
GCCGCGCGGCGCGCGCCGACCTCCACCCCCGCTGCCGTTCGGCGGCCCCCGGGTCCGCTGATCGGGCATTTACCGCACAACGAGGGCCGCAGTCGGCGACGATTGCGGCCTTCGCTTTATCCCCTCGACATCGCCGGTAGCCTCAGCAAGAAGGGCCGCATGTTTCGCGGCATCCTTGTCTTGCTCGTCTCGCTTTGCGCGCTTGCCGCCTGCGCACCTTCGGAGCCCAAGGGCCCGGTGGTGCTTGCCACCTCCAGCCTTCGGGCACCGCTCGAGGAACTGGCCGAACAATGGCGGGCGAGCGGACGGCCCTCGCCGGTCCTTTCGTTTGCCACTTCGTCTGCTCACGCACGGAAGATAAAAGGCGGTGCCCAAGGGGACATCTTCATCAGCGCCGACCGGGAATGGACCGACTATCTTGCGGAGCAAGGCGGCGTCGAAAAGGGCGAACTGCGCACAATCGCGTCGAACAGGCTCGTGCTCGCCCGCCACGACGACGGAACCTCATTGTCGCGCCAGGAAGTTCTCGACCAGATCGGCGAAGTTCCGCTGGCAACGGGTGATCCGGAGAAGGTTTCTCTCGGGCAGTATGCGCGGCAGGCGCTGACCAGCGAAGGCCTGTGGGACGAGGCGGAAAGCAGCATTGTTCCCGCACAATCGGCGCGCGCCGCGATGGTGCTTGTCAAGCGGGGCGAGGCACCGCTGGGCGTGCTCTATGCCAGCGATGTTGCAGCGGAGGCTGGGCTCGAAACGGTGCTGACCTTCAGCCCGGACAGCCATGACCCGATCGACTATGTCGCCATCCTCCTCCCGGCCAGCGGGCATCCGGATGCGCGCGGCTTCCTCGAATTTCTCGCGTCACCCAAGTCCGCCGCCGTGTTCGAACGGCACGGCTTCGAACGGCCGCTTGCACGCTAGACCGTTTCTCAACGCCAACAGGAGATACCCATGTCGATTTCCCTCCGCGACGCGCTGGTTCCCGGCTGGTTGCAGGTGACCGCTTCGGTCCGCGCGCTGGTCGACAAGGCGGAACATTGGTGCGCGGAGCACGACCGGCCCGCGAGCGAGTTGCTCGATGCCCGGCTGGCCCCCGACATGCTGCCCTTCGCCTATCAGGTTAAGAGCTGCTGGACCCATTCGGCGCATGCCCTCGATGGAGTGCGCGTGGGGCAATTCGTCCCGCACATGGACCCGCCGCCCGACAGCTTCGAAGGCCTGCGCGATTTGCTCGATCGTTCGAAGGCCGCACTCGAAGCGGTCGACGCGGACGCGCTCGATGCGCTGGCGGGCAACGACATGGTGTTCACCATCGGCGACAAGTTCCGGCTCGACTTCACCGTGCAGACCTTCCTGCTCGGCTTCTCGCAGCCCAATTTCTATTTCCACGCCGCGACCGCCTACGATATCCTGCGCATGAAAGGGCTGGCCATCGGCAAGCGGGACTATCTCGGCGCGCTGCCGGTCAAGGGCTGACGCTTAACGGTCCTGCCGGAACCGCTCTGCGAGCAGGAACACGACGTAGCCGCGGAAATCGGGATCGCTCGCCAGATGCTCCGGCGCGGCCCATTCGCCGTCTTCGACCACCGCCACGCGATAGGGCATTCGCAGGCGTTTCGCTGCGGCGAGATAGCGCGGATATTCGGGGATCGTGGTGGTTCCGGCGTAGGTCTGGATGACGATCTCGTCGAGCGCGCCGCGCATGGCCGCAAGGTCCGCATCGGAGGCGTTGGCCGGCCAATCCATCAGCCCGGTCGCGGAGAGCTTTAACCCATCCGGCAACCGTTTGCGCATGTCGGCGAGGAACGCCGCGTAATTGCGCAATTCTCCGGTCGAGGAATCGAAATCGATCTGCACCCCGGTCAGGCGGCCGTCGCGGTCCCAGCTGCGCGCGGCGTCGAGCAACTGGGCGTATGCCGCCTCTCCCCAGTCGAGCCGGTCGGCGCGGACGACAAGCCACCGCTCACCGGATTGCGCCGTGGGCACGCTGCGCCGCATCGTGACGATGCGCGCGGGGTCGCCGCGCTGCAATTCACCCCATAACAGGTAGACTGCTTCGGCCTGCGCCATCTCAGGACGCGGCTCGACCCCGCTCCACAGGAAGAAGGCAGTGTAATCGGCGGGGTCGACGATTTCCGGTTCGGCATCGGATTGGCCGCACGCCGCGAGTAGCAGGCTCGCGAACAGCGCAATCCAGCGCCTACCAGAAATACCTCAGCTCCTTCGCCCATTGCGTGGTGCCGTAATCGCGCTTGAGCGTGTTGAACCAGGCCTCGCGCTGGCTCTTCGCGACCCCGTCCCCACCGCCACAAGTGTTGGTATTGGCGGGGGCATAGCAGCGGATCGCGCGGTACAGCGCATAGGCGCGCTGGTCCTTCGTGGCGGTCCGGTCGGCCATGATCGCAGTGTAGAAATCGTGCCGCGGGGTCGCCTTTCCTGGGTAGTTGTCGCTTTCCCCAAGCGCGGGCGGAAGACCCTCGGTCTCGTCGTCCCAGCGGTACTCGAACCGGAAGTCGTCGAACCCGTTGAGACGGTAGAAGTCGCCAAGGCACAGCCGCCCGTTCACATCCTTCGGGTTGCGTGCCAGCGCCGCTGCCGTCTTGTCGATCGACGGACAGGGGTAGCCGTCCGACCACTCGCCCGCCGTGAACAGGTTGAGCGGCGGGTTCACGTCGTCGATGACGTTCCACAGGCCATACTCGTTCTCCCCCGGCAGCGGAAACTGCGCGGCGAAGGGGAAATCTTCTCCGAACCCGGCATATTGCCCGTACTGCAACTGGCGCAGCAGCGCGGTGAACAGGGCAAAGGCGCGTTCGGGCTGGGGAGCGGTGGTCGAACGAAGCTGCCGCTTCAAAATCTCCGGCCCGGCCGAATTGCCCAGCAGCATGCGCCGGATGCGGCTGTCGGTGATGGGCGAACCTTCGGCGAAAACCTTGTCCACCCTGCCCTGCTGTTCCCACAGCCGTGCCAGCGCCAGCTCGACCGAGGGGCGCTGCCACATCCCCTTCGCGCCGCCGATCAGTTCGAGCCAGAAACCTTCCTCGTTGGGGTCCTTCAGCGCGTGCAGCGCGAGCCCGCGCAGGTACTGGCGGCTGAACGCAAGCGGGGTGTAGCTCTCCTGCCGCGCATCGTCGGGCAGCAGGTCGCGCACGGCGCGGTAATCCTTGGTGACATAAAACGCGTGGTTGGCCTTGAGGAAGGCGTAGAGTTCGGGATGTTCGGCAAAGGCAGGGGCCTGCGCTGCAAGTTCCTCGGCGGTAATCCCCCGCGCGCCATATTCGCGCTGCGCCTCGTCGTATTGCCAGGTTCGCATGCGCATCAGATTGTCGGCGGCCAGCAGCAGCGCGCTGTCGAGCGCGGGCTCATCGCTGCGGGTCAGATACTTGTCGTCCAGTTCCTCGACCAGTCGCGCGGTCTGTTCCGCAGTCGGGTCGGCATCCTGCAGCAGCTCCCCGTAGATCGCGCCAAGCTTGCCATATTCGCCCTGCAGCCACAGCGTCTTGCGGATCAGTCCCCTGGCGGAGGAGGCATAGCGCCCTTCCGGATATTTCGCGAGATAGGCGCGGAATTGGTCTTCCGATCGCTTGGCGGCGGCCCGGTTCGCTTTCTCGGTATCGAACCAGCCCCATTCGTCGTCACCCGACTCGATCGCTTCATTGAGCGCCGTACGCGCGACCATGTAGTTCGCGGTTTCGGTCAGCCACGGGTCTGTGCCGCCATCGCTGAGCTTTGCATAGTATTCCCCGGCGCGCCCCCATTCGCCGCCGTAGAAGCTGGCCGAGGCCTCGAGATAGGTCATGAAACCCATCGACGCATCGCCGATGCCATTGGCACCGATACTGACGAAATAGTTCCCGCCGTCGGGCAGCTTGACCGAGCCCGGGCCTTCGGCGCAGCTTTCGTCCACACGGGTGCGCGAGGTCGCCAGCAGTTCGCGATCGGCAGGCTTCAGGCCGCTAGCGCCGTCCAACGCCGCAAGGAACGCCGCACGCCCGGTCTCGAGTGTCTGGCAGCGGTCGCCGCCGTAGATCGACCAACCATCTCCGCCCGCATCCTCATCGAGCGGCGGCAGCGGGAACCACGCTTCGCGCAGGTTCTGCCAGCGGAAGAAGTTGCGACCGTAGAAGGTGTACCACTCGAGATCGGGATAATCGCGCCCCGACCCGTCGAGATCGGCCTGGTCGAGCAGCAAAAGGTAGAGATTGACGCGCGAATCATTGCCGGGCGAGATCGCGATCTGGCTGGTACAATCGAGGTCAGGGTTCTCGGGCCGCCACGATGGCCGGCAGTAGTCGCCGCTCGCCAGCGCCGGTGTCGCCCAAGCGCATGCCACGAGAGCACCCAAAACCCACGCCGATCTCTTCATCGCAAAAATTCCTCCCTGCTTGCCCAGCGATGCTTGTTTCTCACACCGATCATGAATTGCGCAAGAACAAGGAATTGGCGCTGTGGGGATATGTCCGGCTAGCGGGTGCGCGTGGCAAACCAGATGGTGTGGTGCGGACCCTTGTTGTTGGGCCGCGCGCGCACCGTCTGCACATCGACCTGCAGCCCGGCATCCTTGAGCCTGCCGGTGAACTTGTGATCGGGCGCAGCGGACCACACCGCCAGCACCCCGCCCGGACGCAACGCATCGCGCGCGCGCCCGATGCCGGTGCGGGTATAGAGCCGCTCGTTGCCGTCTCTCACGATACCGTCGGGACCGTTGTCGACATCGAGCAGGATCGCGTCGAACCCTTCGGTGGTGCCGTCCACCGCATCGTCGATCAACGCGGCGACATCGGCGAGGATCACTTCGCCACGAGGATCGTCGAGGCAGGTGCCGGTCAGATGCGCCAGTGGCCCCCTCGCCCAGTCGAGGATTTCCGGGACGACTTCGGCCACCACAATCCGCGCTTCGGCAGGTGCATGTTCGAGCGCCGAGCGGAAAGTGAAGCCCATGCCATAGCCGCCGATCAGCACGCGCGGCTTGGGCACTTGCAGCCGTTCCAGCGTCAACCGTGCCAGCTGTTCCTCGCTGAACTGCATCCGCGTGCCCATCAGCTCGTCGCGCCCGAGCATGATGACGAAATCGCGCCCATGGCTGACGAGGGTCAACTCGTCGCCACCGGGAATCTGCGCCGTGGCAAGGGTTTCGCGGGGTAGCATCGGTGGTTCATAGAAACGAAAAGGGCCGCCCTGTCGAGCGGCCCTTCTCAGTTTGGTTCGCTGGGGACTCAGTCCTTCAGGAAGTCGGGAACATGATTATCCCCACCGCCGTCGCGGCCGCGGCCGCCATCGCGGCGTCCGCTGCGGTCATT
>JBGSPZ010000109.1:0-5306 GCA_041738375.1 Parerythrobacter sp.
GGCGTGCCGCTGTCGGGCCCGCCGCTCGGCTTCCCGCGCGGGCCGGAGGATCTGCTGGTCGACCAGCACGGCGATCCGCTGCGGATCGACAAGGCGTATAGCTGGGAGCACCCGCTCGCGCTCCACGGGCTGATGCACATGGTGCTGCACAACGCCGCGACGCAGGACCCCTACGGCATCGACGTGCTGTTCATGTTCATGGCGAACATGGCGTGGAACAGCGCGATGAATATCCCCGAGACGCTCGGCTATTTCACGAAGAAGGGCGAGGACGACGAATATGTAATCCCCAAGATCATCTACTCCGATGCGTTCTACAGCGAGACGGTGCCCTATTGCGACCTGATCCTGCCCGACACGACCTATCTCGAGCGGTGGGACTGCATCTCGATGCTCGACCGGCCGATTTCCTCGGCGCATGGCGCGGGGGATTCGATCCGCCAGCCGGTGGTCCCGCTCGACCGCGATGTCCGGCCGTTCCAGACCGTGCTGCTCGATCTCGGTGCGCGGCTCGGCCTGCCGGGCATGACCAATGCCGACGGAACGCCCAGATTTCCCGGTGGCTATGCCGACTACATCGTCAACCACGAACGCTCGCCGGGTATCGGGCCGCTGAGCGGCTGGCGCGGCGAGGATGGTAGCAAGTCCGGCGTCGGCGCGGTCAATCCAGACCAGCTCGAACGCTATATCGAGCACGGTTGCTTCTGGCACGAGGAGCTGCCGCTCACCGCACAGTTCATGAAGCACGGGAATCGTCGCTATCTCGACCACGCGGTGAAGATGGGCTGGCTCGGTCATGCCGATCCGATCGTGCATCAGCTTTACAACGAGGATCTGCAGAAATTCCGCAACGCTGCGCGCGGGCACGGAAGGGCGCAGCCACCCGCCGCGCATCGCGAGCGGATCGAGACCTATTTCGACCCGCTGCCGATCTGGTACCAGCCGTTCCTCGAGGCGAGCGAAGGCGGCGAGGAATTTCCCGTCCACGCGCTGTCGCAGCGCCCGATGCACATGTATCACAGCTGGGGTAGCCAGAACGCCTGGCTGCGCCAGATCACCAGCGTCAACAAGCTCCATTTGCACCGGGACCTCGCCGCCAGGCACGAGCTTGCGGACGACGACTGGGTATGGATCGAGAACCCGCGCGGCCGAGTCAAGGCGCAGGTCAGGCTAGTGACCGGGGTCAACCCCAATGTGGTGTGGACCTGGAATGCGATCGGCAAACGCAAGGGGGCCTGGGGTCTCGACAAGGGCAGCCCGGAATTCACCAAGGGCTTCCTCCTCAACCACATCATCACCGAGAAGCTGCTGCCCGAGAAGGGCGGCCCGGCCTATTCCAACTCCGATCCGGTAACCGGGCAGGCGGCGTGGTACGATCTGCGGGTGCGTCTGCGCAAATGCACCGTCGACGAGGCGGGCGAAACCTCGCCGATGTTCGAACCGCTCGTGCCGCGGTGCGCAGGGCAGCACGGCCCGCTGGAATATGGCGCGGACCTGCAGGGTGCGGACAGCGGGGGCAAGGCAGAGCTCAGGGAATTTATAGGCCAGCGCGCGGCGAACCATTCGTGGGTCGACGGCATTCGCGAAGGTCGCGGCAACCGCGCGGAGGAGGACGCATGACCAGTCTGCCCGAAACCACCGCGAAAAAGCTCGGCCTCGTGGTCGACCTCGACATCTGCGTCGGCTGCCATGCCTGCGCGGTCAATTGCAAGGAATGGAACGCCGCCGGCAAGTCGGCACCGCTGACCGACTACGACCCCTATGGCAAGAAGCCCGACGGGGTATGGTTCAACCGCATCCACACCTTCGAGACCACCGACGATGCGGGGCAGGGGCAGACTGTTCATTTCCCGCGCTCGTGTCTGCACTGCGAAGATGCGCCCTGCGTCACAGTCTGCCCGACGGGGGCCAGCTACAAACGGACCGAAGACGGGATCGTGCTGGTCAACGAAGACATCTGCATCGGTTGCAAGCTGTGTTCGTGGGCCTGCCCCTATGGCGCGCGCGAGTATGACGAACACGCGGGCGTGATGAAGAAATGCACCCTGTGCGTCGACAAGATCTACAACATTAACTTGCCCGAGGAGAGCCGCGTTCCGGCCTGCGTCTCGACCTGTCCGGCGGGCGCGCGCAGCTTCGGCGACCTGGGCGATCCGGAGAGCGAGGTGTCGAAGCTCGTCGCGGCGCGAGGCGGGTATGACCTGATGCCCGAGCAGGGCACCAGGCCGGTCAACAAGTACCTTCCGCCGCGCCCCAAAGAACATCACAAGGGCCAGCGCGGCGACGACGGTAAGGCCCCGCGGATGCTCCCGCATTCCGACGACAGCACCGACGGTGCCGGACTGATCGCCCGCTGGGTCGACAAGATCCTGTCGTAAGAGCCGAAGCGATGCATCCGGCACGATCCGTCATATTCTTCACCACCGCGAGCGGCGCGGGATATGGCATGATGGTGTGGCTCGCGGTCCTCGCCGCGTTGGGCCTGCTGCCGGCCGAACTGCCTTTCGGAATGGTCGCCTTCGGACTGGCCTTCGTGCTGATCGTGGCGGGTCTGCTCTCCTCGACATTCCATCTTGGGCATCCGGAGCGCGCATGGCGGGCGCTCTCGCAATGGCGGTCGAGCTGGCTGTCGCGCGAAGGGGTTGCAGCGATCATCGCCTTTGTCCCGCTCGGGCTGTTCGCGCTGTGCTGGTTCTTGCTTGATCGGCAAGGCGATGTCGCTGTGGCGTTCGGCATCCTCGGCGCGGAGACCGTAATGTTCGGCATTGTCGGCGCGGCGATGAGCCTGCTGACGATGTTCACAACTTCAATGATCTACGCATCGCTGCGCACCATCCCTGCCTGGCACAATGGCTGGACAGTTGCGGGTTATCTGGTGCTCGGGCCGATGAACGGGGCGGTGGTTCTGGCGCTGCTGACAGCGGCATTTGGCTACGTCGTAGCGGCGGTTACCATGCAGCTGGCTGCCGTCGTGCTTCTGGTCATTGGCCTCGTGGTCAAGGCTTTCTATTGGCGGCATCTCCACACCTCTGCACCGGTGAGCACCGCCGGAACCGCGACCGGCCTCGGCCATCTCGGCAAGGTCGAACTGACCGCCAGCCCGCACGACAGCGACAACTACCTGCTGCGCGAAATGGGCTTCCGTATCGCGCGCAAGCACGCGACAAAGCTGCGCCGGATCGCGATCCTGCTGGGCTTCGTTGTCCCGATCCTCGCTCTCGCCGGAGCTTTCCTGATGTTTGGTGGAGCCATGGCAACGATCCTTTCGTTATTGGCCTGGATCACTTGCCAGATCGGAGTGACCACAGAGCGATGGCTGTTCTTCGCCGAAGCGAAACATGTCGTAACGCTCTATTACGGCGAACAGGCGGTCTGATTTGCCGGATACCACGGTCGTCATTCTGGCAGGCGGTGCCGGTTACCGCATGGGCGGAGCGAAGGCTGTGCGGAAGCTGGCCGGTCGCACCTTGCTGGATCATGCGCTTGACGTGGCAAGGCAATGGTCGGGCTATCCGGTTGTGGCGGTTGCGCAGCTGGGCGCCGACACCCTCATTGGCGCGCGAATGATCGCCGACAAAGAGGGTATTGCGGGGCCGCTTGGCGGTATCGCCGCTGGTCTCGACGAGGCGCTGCGCGCCGGTGCCCGCCGTCTCATGATCGTGCCCGTCGATATGCCTTTCCTGCCGGGCGATCTGCTGCCGACCCTAGCGACCGCGCTCGACCATGAGCCCGCTGCCGGTTGCGCCATCGCAAGTGCGGGCGGCGACCGTTACCCGGTCTGTTCGCTCTGGCAGGTCGGACTTCTGGGCGAGGGCTTGCCCGGATATGTCGCATCGGGTACCAGATCGCTTCGCGGGCTGGTGGCCCTGCTCGACGGGATCGCGGTCGAATGGCCCGCGTCCGATGCCCGAACCGCCTTTTTCAATATCAACACCGCAGAAGACCTTGCTCTGGCCGAAGCCATGATCCGGAAAACCCGCCGCACTTGATCCGTGCTGCTTTCGCGCTTTGGCAACTGGAGCCAAGCACGCTATCGCAAGCGCATGGACAGGGTCGCGGTATTCGGGGCGAGCGGAACTATCGGACAGGCAACTGTCCGCGAACTCGTTCACGCCGGTTACTCCGCAACAGCCATCTTTCGTACCGCAACTGCAGCGGCAACGCAGCAGTCGCGCACATCTGGTGCCGAGGTGCTCCAATGCGACGTAATCGACGCCTCTGACGATCTGGATCGCGCCTTTTCTGCCGGCGGATTCGACGTGGTCATATCTTGCCTCGCCTCGCGCAGCGGCGCGCCAAAGGATGCCTGGTTGATCGATTACCGGGCTAATATGAACCTGCTTGTTGCAGCGAAAAAGTCAGGCGTCCGCCACTTCATCCTGCTTTCCGCAATCTGCGTGCAGAGGCCGCGTCTGGCCTTCCAGCACGCCAAGCTGGCGTTCGAACGGGAACTGGCCGCTGCCGGGCTGACCTACACCATCATCCGGCCGACCGCCTTCTTCAAGTCGCTGTCGGGGCAGGTTGATCGGGTCCGGCAGGGCAAGGCCTTCCTGCTGTTCGGCGACGGCGAGCTCACGCGCTGCAAGCCGATAAGCGATGCGGACCTGGCGCGGTATCTGGTCGGCTGCATCGGCGATCCGGCGCGCCACAACCGGATCCTGCCGATTGGCGGACCCGGACCCGCGATCA
Organism: Parerythrobacter sp.; assembly: GCA_041738375.1. Classification (GTDB taxonomy): domain Bacteria; phylum Pseudomonadota; class Alphaproteobacteria; order Sphingomonadales; family Sphingomonadaceae; genus Parerythrobacter_A. Next base: position 4,690 of record JBGSPZ010000109.1, read on the forward strand.
GCCCACTCCAGCAGGGCGAAATGCTGTTCGAACTGACGGGCCGGGCGCCGCGCTATCGCCGGGTTCCGCCTGGCCTGTTTCGTCTTGCCGGTAGCGTGCTTGGTTGGCCTGCCAAGTTTTCCGATCGGTTTGCCGCATGGTCCGAATACGCAAAAATCGCCCATTACTACGCGACCGAGTCGATGCTGGTGCTCGATCCGGCGACCGGTAGCTATGCTGCCGAAATGACGCCCGAAATCGGCCATGAGACGCTGGGCAGTCACTATACCGCGATGGTCGCCGGTCCCGGCCCCGGCAAGTGAGCGACGTGCAAATCGATCGACCGATCTCCTCATTGCATTTCTCGGGAACAATTCCGTGCCGTATTGGCTTTGCCCAAGCGCCTGTTATATAGGGGCGACCGTTCCACGCAGCGATTAGAGGTCTGCCGGGCGCGGAATTTCTTGGGAGGGAAGGCCCCGCGCAGCCTTCCGCATAGGAGAGGCGACAGTATGAAATCCTTAAACTTCATGGGTCTCGCAGCAACGACTGCCCTGCTTGCAGCTTGTGGCGGAGGCGGCAGCGAGCCGCCCGCTCCGGCTGAATCGAGCGCGGCACCTGCCACCACCACGGCTGCT
>JBGSPZ010000143.1:0-5256 GCA_041738375.1 Parerythrobacter sp.
AGCCGCCCGAGCAGCGGCTCGCGCACCAGCGGATCGGCCAGGTCGATCCCGGCGCTGTTGGTGCGGCCCGGGAAGATCGCATGTGGCAACGGGATGTTCGGATTGCGCTTCGGCTTGAGCGCGGACAGCTCTGCCACCGGATCGCCCGCCAGCTCGCTCGCCGGCACATCGGCGTCGGCCATCCGGTTGACGAAGGAACTGTTCGCCCCGTTCTCCAGCAGGCGGCGCACCAGATAGGCCAGCAGGTCCTTGTGGTTGCCGACGGGCGCATAGATGCGCACCGGGGTGCGGTCGTTGCGTTCGAGTTCGGCGAGGGCGGAGTAGATATCCTCGCCCATGCCGTGCAGCCGCTGGAACTCGAACGGCCCCTCGTAATCGCGCGCGGCGACCAGAGTCTTGATCGCGGCGACGGTGTAGGCATTGTGCGTGGCGAAGGCGGGATAGATCGTATCGGGCGCTTCTAGCAGCCGCGAGGCGCAGGCGAGGTAGGACACATCGGTTGCGACCTTGCGGGTGAACACGGGATAATCCTTGTATCCGCCGACCTGGCTCAGCTTGACCTCGGTGTCCCAGTACGCGCCCTTGACCAGCCGCACCATCAGCCGCCGGTTGTGGCGGCGGGCGAGCTTCACCGCCCAGTCGCACATCGGCACCGCGCGCTTCTGATAGGCCTGGATCGCGAGGCCGAACCCGCCCCAGTCGCTGCCGTCGGCCCTGGCGAACAGTTCGTCGTCCGCCGCAAGCGTCTCGATCACATCCATCGAAACCTCAAGCCGCTCGGCTTCCTCGGCATCGATGGTGAAATGGAAATCGGCGTCGCGCGCCTTGATCGCGAGGTCCTTCAGCACCGGCACCAGATGCGCCACCGCCGCATCGCGGTGGTAGAAATCGTATTTGGGATATAGTGCCGACAGCTTGACCGAGATGCCGGGCGAGCGGGTGATCCCGCCGTCCGCCGCCTTCGCCACGCTGGCGATGGCACGCTCATAGGCCAGGCGATAGCGTTCGGCATCGTGCATCGTCATCGCCGCTTCGCCGAGCATGTCGAAGCTGTGGGTCAGCCCTTCCTTGCGCTCGGGTCTGGCGCGTTTCAGCGCCTCGTCGATCGTGCGGCCGAACACGAACTGCCCGCCGAGGATCTTCATCGCCTGCAGCGTCGCCTTGCGGATCACCGGCTCGCCGAGCCGGTTCATCGCGCTGCGCAAGGTCCGTCCCATTCCGCGCTGGTGTTCTTCGGGCCGTTCGAGCACTTCGCCGGTCAGCATCAGCGAGAAGGTCGCCGCGTTGACGAAGCTGGAAGAACTCTCACCCAGATGCTCGCCCCATTCGATATCGCCCAGCTTGTCGCGGATCAGCGCATCGGCGGTGGCGGCATCGGGCACGCGCAGCAGCGCCTCGGCGATGCACATCAGCGCGATGCCTTCTTCGGTGTCGAGCCCGAACTGGTGGAGGAAGGCGTCGATCCCGGTCGCCTTGCGCTGGCGCGCGCGGGTCACCAGCGCTTCGGCCAAAGGTGCGGTGTCGCCATGCAATTGCGCGACGGCGGACGCCTGCCGCAAGCGCTCCTCGATGCACGCGCCTTCTTCCTGGCGGTAGGCGAGGCGCAGGGCAGTGCGGTCGAGCGGGGAAAGTGTGGTCAAGGGGCGACTCATCCGGTTTCGCGTGTAACGATTTCGCGCCTTGGACCTGTGAATGGTTGCGTTCAAGGGGGTGCGTGCCGCATGACGCGTGCAGGTCAAGGCGAGGGAGAATGACAGTGGCGGGGCGCTATTTCGACGAGTGGCAGGTGGGCGACCGGATCGAACACGAAATCCGCCGCACGGTGACCGAGGCGGACAACCTGTTCTTCACCGTGATGACCCACAATCCGCAGCCGCTGCACCTTGACATCGAGGCGGCGAAGGCGAGCGAATTCGGCCAGATCCTGGTCAACGGCACTTTCACCTTTGCGCTGATGGTCGGGCTGTCGGTCGGCGACACGACATTGGGCACGCTGGTGGCGAACCTGGGTTACGACAAGCTGGTGATGCCCAAGCCGGTGTTCATCGGCGATACGCTGCGCGCGACCAGCGAAGTTGCCTCGCTGCGCCTATCGAAGTCGCGCCCTGGGGCGGGCGTGGTGACCTTCCTGCATGAAGCGATCAACCAGCGCGACGAAGTCGTGTGCCGCTGCGAACGATCGGCGCTGGTCAACGGCAGTGGCGCTTGACGGACGGGCCGTATCGGGCAAGTTTGCACTGACAGACCGCGTTCGATCGCGGCGGGGGAGGGCTTCGATGAAAAAGATTCTCGGCATCGGCTTGCTGGTTCTGGCCGTGGCGGCTGGCGGTTGGTGGATTTTCCTGCGCGACAATCCTGAAGGTGCTGCAGCGAAACTCGCCGAGGCGGAAGCGGCGGTGCCACTGACCGACTATCCCGAGCGGGTCTATTGGGGCGACACCCACCTGCACACCAGCGTATCGTTCGACGCCTATGGTTTCGGCAACCGGCTGGGTGCGGAAGACGCGCTGCGTTTCGCGATGGGGGAGGAAGTGACCTCCACCACCGGGGTCAAGGCGAAGCTCGCGCGGCCGCTCGATTTCCTCGTCATCTCCGACCATTCGGACGGGATGGGCGCGCTCCAGCGGCTGGCCGAGGCACCCCGTCTGCTGCTGCGCGACCCGGCGATGCAGAAGTGGCACGACATGCTCAACGAAAGCCCGCAGGAATCGCTCAAGGCAACTTCGGAGATCATCGCGGCCGCAGCCGCCGGCACGCTGCCCGACCAGATGCTCAACGCCGACGACACCGGGCCGACTCGCGACCTGTGGACCGAACACCTCGCCACGATCGATCGCTACGACCGGCCGGGCAAATTCACCGCGCTCGCCGGATTCGAATATTCGCTGCTGCCCGACGGCAACAACCTCCACCGGGTGGTGATGTTTCGCGACGGTTTCGATCGCACGAACCGGGTGCTGCCCTTTCCCGGCCTGAATACAAAGGTAGAGGACCTGTGGGCCTATATGGAGGCCTACGAGAAGAGCACCGGCGGGCAGGTGCTGGCGATGCCGCACAATTCCAACATGTCCAACGGGCTGATGTTCGAGACGACCATGTCGGACGGCAGCCCGATGACGGCGGAATACGCCCGGCGCCGCGCCAGCCACGAGCCGGTGGTCGAGGCGACCCAGATCAAGGGCGACAGCGAGACGCATCCCTTCCTTTCGCCGAACGACGAATTCGCCGGTTTCGGCAAGGCGGGGTGGCAGATCGGCAACCTCGATGCCTCGCATCCGACGACCGATGAAATGCAGGGGGGCAACTACATCCGCGAGGCGCTGAAGCGAGGGCTCTCGCTGGAACAGCAACTGGGCGTGAACCCCTATGCCTTCGGCCTGATCGGTTCGACTGACAGCCACACCTCGCTCGCGACCGGCGACGAAGACAAATTCTTCGGCAAGCATACCGGCAACGAGCCTAGCGCGAAAGATCGTGCGAACACACCGCAGAACCTCGGCACGCGGCAGGGGCGGTTCGGGTGGAACTACCTCGCCGGCGGCTATGCTGCGGCGTGGGCGCGGGGCAATACGCGGGCGGAAATCTTCGACGCGTTCAAGCGGCGCGAGGTCTATGCCACCACCGGCCCGCGGATGATGGTGCGGGTGTTCGGCGGCTTCGGCTTCACTCCCGACATGTTCGATGGCGACTGGGTCAAGGCGGGTTACGCCCGGGGTGTGCCGATGGGCGGCAATCTGGCGGACGAGGGCAAGGCACCGAGCTTCCTCATCTCCGCCCTTAAGGACCCCGACGGGGCGCATCTCGACCGGGTGCAGGTGGTCAAGGGCTGGGTCAATCCGGATGGGACGACCGGCGAGAAGGTCTACGACGTCGTCTGGTCGGACATGGCCAAGCGCAAGCTGGCGGGCGGCAAGGTCCCGTCGGTGGGCGACACGGTCGACCGCGCCAAGGCGACCTATACCAACACCATCGGCGCGCCCGAACTGCGCACCGTCTGGACCGATCCCGACTACCGCGCGGGCCAGAGCGCGTTCTACTATGTTCGCGTGCTCGAAATCCCCACCCCGCGCTGGACCCTGTTCGATGCGGTGCGGTTCGGGATCAAGCTGAGCGCCGATGCGCTGGCCGACGCGGTGGCGCAGGAGCGCGCCTATACCTCGCCGATCTGGCTCGGACCGGCGAAGGCACCCAAGCCCGCTACGCAGGGATGACGCTGCCCGGCTGGACCAAGGAGCCGCTGGTCCATTTCCTCGCGGCGGGCGGGCTGCTGTTCGCGCTGTTCGCGTGGATCGGCGAGCCGGTCGATCCCTCGGGGCGAAGCATCACGGTGGGCAAGGAGGAACAGGCGCGGATCGCGCTACAGTGGGAGCTGACCAACGGCCGCCCGCCTACCGACGCCGAGTTGGCCGCACAGATCGACCGTTATGTCCGTGACGAGGTGCTCTATCGCGAGGCGCTGCGAATGGGCCTCGATCGCGACGATGCGGTGGTGCGCCAGCGGATGGCGTCGAAGATGGACTATCTCGCCGCGAGTGCCGCCGAGACTGCACGGCCCGACGACAGCGTGCTGCAGGACTGGCTGGAGCAACACCCGACGCGCTTCGCCGACGATGCGCGGTTCGGTTTCGAACAGCTTTATTTCGCCGAACGCGGCAAAGCCGGGGCTGCGCTGGCAGCAGGCGGGCAGATCAAGGGCGAGACGATCTCGCTTCCTGCCAAGGAACGCGATGCCCCTCGCAACGAGGTCTCGGCGCGGTTCGGGGAGGATTTCGCGGCGGCGCTTGACCAGCTCGATCCCGGACCCAATTGGCAAGGGCCGGTGCAGTCCGGCTTTGGTTGGCACCTTGTCCGGCTGACGGAGAAGCAGACCGGCGAAGTCCCGCCGCTCGCCGAGGTGCGCCAACAGGTCGAGAACGACTGGCGTAGCGCGACCGCCGAAGCGCGGCGCGAGGAGGGCTATCACATCCTGCGCGAGGCCTATGACGTGCGGATCGAAAAATGAGGCTGTGGTTTGCGCTGCTGCTGGCGGTGTTTGCCGCTGGAACGGCGCAGGCCGACGATTTGCGCCCCGGCTACATGGAATGGACCGAGACCGCGCCGGGCGAATGGCGGGTCGCTTGGAAGCAGCCGCTGACCCAGCGTCCGACGGGCGAGCCGCCACAACCCATCCTGCCCGACGGCTGCCGCTTCAATGCCCCGCCCGCGACCGGTACGGCATCAGCGGCGGTCACCGGACAAGCGCAGGTGCGGTGCGAC
>JBGSPZ010000192.1:0-1561 GCA_041738375.1 Parerythrobacter sp.
CGACCAGTTGCTCGGCATCGGCGACGGGCTCCGCTCGGTGTTCGACCTCGTGAAGAACTATGGCGAAGGCCCCGAACCGCAGCAGCGTATCATCACCCGCCCGCGGTTCGGAACCATCGCGGTCAGCATTGAAGGCGCGCAGGTCGCCAACTGGGCCTGGCGCGAGGGCGGACGAATCGAATTCGACACCGCTCCGCCCGACGGCGCCGAAGTGCGCGCGGGCTACCTGTTCGACGTGCCCGTGCGCTTCGCCGAAGATCGGCTTGATGTGTCGGGCGCCAGTTTCGCCGCTGGCGAGGCCCCTTCGGTGCCACTGGTCGAGATCCGGGAAGCGCGATGAGCCAGGTCTACTTCGCCAGCGAGCTCGAAGGCGTCGCAACCTTCTGGCGCATCCATCGCCGCGATGGCGTGACGCTCGGATTCACCAGCCACGATCGTGATCTGGCGTTCGACGGGATCGTCCACCGGGCGGCGCCGGGCATGGTGCCGGGCGCGATCCGCCGCACTACAGGGGTCTCGGACGATGCGATGGATGTCGAAGGCGCGCTCACCCACGACAGCATCTCGGGCTACGACCTGCGCGCCGGGCGCTTCGATGGCGCGCACATCGCGATCGGGGCGGTGAATTGGGAGAATCTCGACCGGACAGTGCTTTATGCGGGATCGATCGGTGCTATCCGGCAGGAAGGAGGGAGCTTTGCGATCGAGCTCCGCTCGGCAAAGGCCGCGTTGGAGCGCGATTTCGTTCCGCGGACCAGCCCGAGTTGCCGTGCATCCTTCTGCGGTCCGGGATGCAGCCTGTCGGCGGCGTTCTACACCGTGTCGGCGAGGCTTCTCGCCTGCGATATCGACCGGGGGACCTTCGCTTTCGATCTCGTTCAACCGCAGGATTACGCCTGGGGAGAGCTGGTATGGCTCGACGGTCCGCTTGCCGGGCAGAGATTCGAAATTGCGGGTGTCAGCGAGGGAGACCTGCTGCTCGACTACCCGCTCGCCGAACCGCCAGCTCCCGGCACCCGCGCCCGGTTGCGACAGGGCTGCGATCGCACGCTGGCGACCTGCGCAAGCCGGTTCGGCAACGCGATAAATTTCCAGGGCGAGCCGTTCCTGCCGGGCAATGACCTGCTCGCACGCTACCCCTTGCCGCAATGACCGGGCGGCAAGAGGCCTTCGCCCAAGCCGCTGAGGCATTGGTCGGCACCCCGTTCCGGCTTCATGGTCGCAGGCGCGAGCACGGGCTCGATTGTGTCGGTCTGGTTGCGGCGGCGCTCGAAGCGAGTGGCCATGGCGTGCCGCCGATACCGCCTTATGCGCTGCGCAACAGCCGGTATGATTTCGTGCCCCGGTTCGCAGAGCGGTGCGGGTTCGATCCTGTCTCCGGGCAGGCGCGGCGCGGCGATCTGGTCATGGTCGCGCCCGGTCCGGGCCAGCGCCACCTGCTCATAGCCGTTGCACCCGCAGCGTTCGTTCATGGTCAGGCGAGCCGCCAGTGATGGGTGATCGGCCAATCGGGTCGGAGCGGCGTCCGCACCACCCGACCGAGACCGGCATGACCATGAAC
>JBGSPZ010000259.1:0-3449 GCA_041738375.1 Parerythrobacter sp.
GGCGTGACAGCGGCGGGGTGCGGGTGACCAGGCTGTCGGCCGCGGTCGACATCGGGCGGATCGTCAATCTCGACATCGCGCGCCAGCAGGTGGAAGGGGGGCTGGTGTTCGGCATGGGCCTCGCGCTCGGTTCGGGCACAAGCTATTTCGATGGCCTGCCTAGTGCCCAGCGTCTGTCGGACCTCGATTTGCCGCTGCTTGCCGACTGCCCCGAGATCGCGGTCGAGTTCATCGCCGGGGAAGAAGGCCCCTTCGATCCCGGAGAACTGGGTGTCGCGGTCGCCGCGCCGGCCATCGCCAATGCACTTTTTTCTGCCACGGGGCTTCGCTTTCGCCGGCTTCCGCTTATTTCCGAGGGCCTATGACCCTCACGCCGCAAAACCTCCCCGCCAATCACCCGGCCGTGCGCAGCGGCAGGGTGGGCGTGCTGCTGGTCAATCTCGGCACGCCTGAGGCTCCCGATGCGAAATCGGTCAAGACCTACCTGCGCGAATTCCTGTCGGACAAGCGGGTGGTCGAAATCCCCTCGCTGATCTGGCAGCCGATCCTGCGCGGGATCATCCTCAACACGCGGCCCAAACGCTCGGCGGAAGCCTATGCCAAGGTGTGTGGCGAAAAGGGCTCGCCGCTCGCGGTCATTACCTCGCAGCAGGCGGAGGCCTTGCAGGCGCGGCTGGGCGATGGGGCGATGGTGCGCTGGGCGATGCGTTACGGCGAGCCTTCGATCGCCCGCGAAATGCAGGCGCTGATGGAGGCCGGCTGCGACCGCATCCTGTTCGCGCCGCTCTATCCGCAATATTCGGGCGCGACCAACGCGACGGCTGTGGACAAGCTTGGGGACTGGCTGCGGGAAACCCGTTGGCAACCTGCCGTGCGCACGCTGCCGCCCTATTACGACGACCCGCTCCATATCGCCGCGCTGGCCGAAGACACCGCGCGCCAGCTCGACGCGCTCGATTTCGATCCCGAAGTGCTGCTGCTCAGCTTCCACGGCATGCCGCTGCGCACGCTCGAGCTGGGCGATCCCTACCATTGCCACTGCCGCAAGACCGCTCGGCTGCTCGAGGAAGCGCTCGCCCGGCCCGGCCTGCGGGTGGTGACCAGCTTCCAGTCGCGCTTCGGCCGCGCCAAATGGCTCGAACCCGCGACCGATGCCACGATCGAGGAAGAAGCGGCCAGAGGGACGAAGCGCATGGCGGTGGCGATGCCGGGCTTTTCCGCCGACTGCCTCGAGACGCTGGAAGAGATCGCAATGGAAGGCCGAGAGACCTTCATCGCGGCGGGCGGCGAACGTTACACCGCGCTCAGCTGCCTCAACACCGGCGAGCCGGGCATGGCGATGCTGGAGGCGATCGTGCGGCGTGAATTGTCGGGCTGGATTTGACGTAAGAAATTACTTACACTGGTGTAGGTAAGGAGCATTCCATGGCTACTCTCGCTGAACCCGCACCGCAGATTTCCGCCCCCGCACCGACGCATTGGGAGGAGGGCAACCCGACCCCCGCAGAATTGTCGCATATTCCCGGCGATGGCGGGCTGCCGGTGATCGGCAACACCTTCAAGATGCTGGCCGACCCGCACGCATTCACCACGGCGATGGTCGAGAAGTATGGCCCGGTGTACAAGAACCGCGCGTTCGGCGGCTGGGTCGTCGCGCTGGTCGGGGCGGAGGCCAACGAGCTGGTGCTGTTCGACCGCGAGAAGATTTTCTCCAGCGAACAGGGCTGGGGGCCGATCCTCGACAAGCTGTTCCCGCGCGGGCTGATGCTGATGGACTTCGACCATCACCGCGCCGACCGCCGGGCGTTGTCGATCGCGTTCAAGCCCGAACCGATGCGGCATTATTCGGGCAGCCTCAACCGCGGCATCGGCGAGACCGTGAAGGGCTGGGGCGACAAGCCGATGCAGTTCTATCCGGCGATCAAGCAGCTGACGCTTAACCTTGCGGCGGACAGTTTCATCGGCCTGCCGTGGGGGCCTGAGGCGGACAAGATCAACGAAGCCTTTGTCTATATGGTGCAGGCGGCGGTCGCGCCGATCCGCCAGCCGCTCCCTTTCACCCTGATGCGCAAGGGGGTGAAGGGGCGCGAATTCCTCGTCGATTATTTCACCGCCGAAACCCATCGCCGCCGCGCCGAAGGCGGCGGGCAGGACATGTTCAGCCAGTTCGCCACCGCGACGCGCGAGGACGGCAGCCTGCTGCCGGTCGACGAGGTGGTCGACCATATGAACTTCCTGATGATGGCGGCGCACGACACCATCACCTCCAGCGCGACCTCGCTGATCTACCTGCTCGCCAAAAATCCCGCATGGCAGGAGAAACTGCGGCAGGAGATCGTCGCAGTCACCGGCGGCCTCGATGCGCAGGGGCAGGCGCGCCCGCTCGCCTATGAGGACCTCGGCAAGCTCGACCTGTGCGAGATGGCGTTCAAGGAAGCGCTGCGGATGATTCCGCCGGTTCCCTCGACCCCGCGCCGCGCGCTGCGCGAATTCACCTTCGGCGGCTACCGCATCCCGATGGGCACCCATGTCGGGATCAACACGCAATATGTCCATCATATGGAAGAACACTGGCCCGAGCCGGAAAAGTTCGACCCGATGCGCTTCACGCCCGAATTGGTGAAGGCGCGGCACAAATACGCCTGGGTCCCGTTCGGCGGCGGCGCGCATATGTGCCTCGGCCTGCACTTCGCCTATATGCAGGTGAAGATCCTGCTGGCGCAAATCCTCCCGCGCTACGAGATCGTGATCGCCGAGAGCTACGATCCCGAGTGGCAGGCATGGCCGATCCCCAAGCCGAAGGACGGGCTGAAGGTGGAGTTCAGGAGTCTTTCGTGATTGCACGCCCATCCGGGCGCGCATCCTCGATGCTATTTCCTTCGCTTCGCTACGGAGCACCTCCGGGCGGGCGGTCGCCCTTGCGGCCAGCTGGTCGCTGGCCGGTTAATTCCAAGCCAATTAGGTTTGGCCCGAATCCTGGCCGCGGCAGCCAGAGCGCGACCGCGCGACGCGGCTCATGCCGCGAAGCCAAGCGGGCCGAATGGCCCGCGCCCGGCGTTTGAGGGCTTAAAGCAAAGAATCAAAAATCCACCGCGATCCCGTCTTTCTCCCAATCGCCGTAGCGGGTGGGGGAGAGTTTCTCGTCCTGTTCGACCGCCTTTGGCGCGGGGGGCGGGTCGTTGGTCCAATGCGCGGGCTTGGTGAAACGCTTCGCGGCGGGGGATTTCTCTTTCGTCATCCTCCCAACGTGCGCGCACTGGCGGGAAGTTTCAACCACCGCTAGGGCGGCCGCTATGGCCCATACCCCCGGACTCCCCGCGCGCCGCGCGGCGCTGCAAATGCTCGACGCCGTACTCAACCGGGGCGAAACGCTGGAAGTCGCGGGGCGCAATGCCATCCGCAGCATCAGGGACGGGCCGGACAAGGCGCTCGCGCTCGCCATCGCCAAC
>JBGSPZ010000310.1:0-5317 GCA_041738375.1 Parerythrobacter sp.
TTAAACCAGCAATTCGGCCGCTGGACCCTGCCCGAGGAACGCGCTGGGAGAGGCGCTGGCGCCATAGGCCCCGGCACAGAATACCGCGACCAGAGCGCCTACTTTCGCGCGCGGCAGCATCGCGCCATCGGCCAGCCGGTCGAGCGGGGTGCACAGGCAACCCACGACATAGACCTCTTCCTCCGGCTCTGCACCGAAGCGGCTCGCGATGGCAACCGGATAGTTGCGGCGCACGACGGTGCCGAAATTGCCCGAGGCGGCGAGCTGGTGATGCAGCCCGCCGTCGGTCACGAGGAAGGTCGTCCCGTGGCTCACCTTCCGGTCGACGATGCGGGTCAGGTACACGCCCGCTTCGCCGACGAGATAGCGCCCGAGCTCAATGCAAAGCGCTGCGTCGGCGAGGTTTGCGGGCAGACTTTCGATCCGTTCCCCCAGCGCTGCGCCGATGGCAGCAATGTCGAGCGGCTCGTCGCCATGGAAGTAGGGGATGCCGAACCCGCCGCCCATGTTGAGCTTGGGCAGCGGCGCGCCGATCTCGTCGGCCAACCTGCTCGCGAGATCGAGGACATTGCCCTGCGTCTCGATGATCGCTGCCGCCGAAAGCGCCTGGCTGCCGGTGAAAATATGCAGGCCGCGCCATTCTGCCCCTGCGCCAATCGCCTTGCGCGCGATGGCCGGGACCAGTTCCTCGTCGATGCCGAAGGGTTTCGCCCCGCCGCCCATCTTCATGCCCGATCCGCGCAGCTCGAAGCTGGGGTTGACCCGCAGGGCGATGTGCGGCGCGATATCCAAGCGCGCGCCGATGGCCAGAGCCCGATCGACCTCGCCATCCGATTCGCAATTGAGTGTCACCCCCGCCGCGATCGCCGCTTCGAGTTCGCTGTCGCGCTTGCCGGGTCCGGCAAAACTGATCCGCGCCGGGTCCAGCCCCGCCTCCTGCGCCATCGCCAGTTCGCCGCCCGAAGCGATGTCGAATCCGTCTACCAGCCCGGCCATATGCTGCAGCACCGGCGCGAAGGAGTTGGCCTTGATCGCGTAATTGATCCCGATCCGCGCGGGCAGTGCGGCGCGCAGTTCGGCCATCCGGCGGTCCAGATGCACGCGCGAATAGACGAACAACGGCGTACGCCCCGCCTGCTCGACCAGCGCGCTGACGGTCATGCCGCCGATTGCCAGTTCGCCATCGAGGGTTTCGAATCCGGCGGGTATCGGGCCGAGCGGCTTCATCCGCCAATCTCCTGCTTGAGCGCAGCCCGGTCGATCTTGCCATTGGGATTGAGCGGCATCGCGCCGCGCCAGTGGATCACCTGCGGCTGCATGAAATTGGGCAGTTCGCGCGCGAGGAATTTCGGCAGGGCCGCTTCGACCTCGTTCGCGCCCGCTTCGGCGCGGACCACCAGATGCACCGCCTGCCCCAGCCGTTCGTCCGCTACGCCCAGTGCCACTGCTTCGGCCACCAGCCCGCTCGCCAATGCCGCATCCTCAACCTCCTGCGGGCTGATCCGGTTGCCCGCGCTCTTGATCATCGCGTCGCGCCGTCCGACGAAATAGAGCAACCCGTCATCGTCGCGTTTCACCCGATCTCCCGACCACACCGCCATGCCGCCGAACTGCGAAGCATCCGGGGCGGGCTTGAACCGCTCGGCCGTGCGTTCCGGATCCTGCCAATATCCCTGTGCCACCAGCGGTCCGCAATGGACCAGCTCACCCTCCTCGCCCGGCGCGGCGACACTGCCCCGATCATCAATCACAAGGATTTCGGCGAACGGAATCGCGCTGCCCATCGAGGTCGGGTGGCTATCAACCAGCGAAGGATCGAGATAGGTCGAGCGGAACGCCTCGGTAAGCCCGTACATCGGGAACAGCCGTGCGGCGGGAAACAGTCGGCGCAGATCGCGCACCAGATCGGTCGTCAGTGCACCGCCGCTGTTGGTCATCCGGCGCAACGACGTCACGGCCTCGTCAGGCCAGTCGATCTCGGTCAGCTGGACCCATAGCGGCGGCACCGCGGCGAGCGTCGTGACGCCATGTTTCGTGCAGGCCTTCACGACGTCACGCGGGAAGAGATAGTCGAGCGGCACCACGCAGCCGCCCGCGTGCCAGGTGCTGAACAGCTGGTTCTGCCCGTAGTCGAACGACAGCGGCAGCACCGCCAGCGTGATGTCGTCATGCGCCATCCCGAGGTAATCCGCGACGCTGACCGCGCCGAGCCACAGATTCGCGTGGCTCAGCATCACGCCCTTGGGCCGCCCGGTCGATCCGCTGGTGTAGAGGATGGCGCAGAGGTCTGCCGGGTCCGCATCGCTCGGCGGCAAGCCAACCGGCAGTTCGACCGCTTGCGTCAATGCCTCGCCCTCCTCGATCACAAGGCACTTCGGGGCGATGTCGCCCTCTTCCATCGAGGCAAGGCGCGACTTCGTGCCGACCAGCATTGCCGCGCCGCTATCGGCCAGGATATGCGCCGCCTGCCCACGCTTGAGCAGCGGGTTGATCGGTACGTGCACCAACCCCGCACGCGCCGCGGCGAGCGGCATCAGGCAGGTCAGCTCGCCCTTCGCCGCCCAGCTCGCCACCCTTGCGCCCTTTTCGGGGACACGATCCGCCAGCCATTGCGCGAGGCGCGCGACACGGCTTCTTAAGGCCTCGAAGCTAAGCGTCTCGGCGCGCAGAACCAGCGCGGGGTCGCCAGCGGCACCGCATTCGGCCAGATGGTCAAGCGGCTTCGCAACGGGAACGGGCGCAAGGGACATGAGGCTCCGGCAAGGCAGGATTCGAAGGTGACGACGGTCAGCTACCATAAGACGGTTAACGCCTTGCAAGCGATGAATTTCGTGCAGACCGGCCCGTTTGCGCGCGCCGGATGGCTCGCCTTGCTCGAAGAGCGGGCAGAGTCAGTGCTCGTCGCAACGGCAAGGAAAGATGAGCGACAAGTGGCGCTGGCCTTTGCCGACCACGGAAGGCGGCTCGATGCGCTGACCAACTGGTACAGCTTCACCTGGACCCCGCATGGGGACGACGCGGAGTTGCTGGAAGAACTTGCCCGCAAGTTGCGGCGCGGGCGATCGCGGATCGTGATGGCCCCTGTGCCCGGCGATTCGGGCGATGCCGCGCGGCTGGAGCGTGCCTTCAAGGCTGCAGGGTGGCGGGTCGAGCGCAGCATGTGCGATCACAACCATGTGCTCGAAGTCGGGGGGCGCAGTTTTGCCGATTACTGGGCCACTCGCCCGGGCCAGATGCGCACCACACTCAAACGCAAGGCGAAGAAGGTCGAGGTTGAGATCCTAACCGATTTCGATGCAGATGCCTGGACTGCCTACGAGGCGATCTATGCCGAAAGCTGGAAACCCGAAGAGGGCGACCCTGTCTTGCTACGCCGCTTTGCCGAGGCCGAAGCGGCGGAAGGGCGAATGCGGCTCGGCATCGCGCGTCACGAAGGGGACCCGGTCGCTGCGCAGTTTTGGACGGTGGAAGATGGCACCGCCTACATCCACAAACTGGCGCATCTCGAAGCGATGAAGCATCTTAGTGCGGGCACCACGCTCAGCGCTTCACTGTTCGAGAGGGCGATCGACGTAGACAAGGTCACGCTGATCGACTTCGGCACCGGCGACGATCCCTACAAGCGCGACTGGATGGAGATCGACCGCCCGCGCTACCGGATCGATTGTCTCAACCCCGTCAGCCCGCGCGCTTGGCCTGCTCTCGCCAAGCGATTCGTTACCCGGCTTGCCCCGCGCAAGGCCGAGGGCTAAGGGCAGCGCCGCATATTCAGGGGAATACGGCGCATAATGACCGGCAGCACCGAACAGGACCACAAACGGCACGGTTTGCCGCCCAGCAGGCAGGCGATCGACGACAAGCTGCGCGCGATCATCTCCGACGTGCTGGGGCTGGACCGCGACCGCGTCGAGGCCTTCGACGGCGACACCGGCCTGTTCGGCCATTTGCCTGAGCTCGATTCGATGGCCGTCGCCGGTTTGCTGACCGAGATGGAAGACCGGCTCGACATCGTGATCGAGGATGACGATGTCGACGGCGAAATGCTCGAGACCTATGGCGCGCTGCTCGCCTTTGCCGAGCTGAAGGTGGTCGAAGGCTGATCATGCGCGCGGTGAAGGCCTGGCCCGCACCGTCATTCGATGGAAGCACCCGCGACGAAGCCGCGCTGGTGTTCGACAAAGCGCGTGAACATCGCGTGCTGGTGATCCCGCCATTGTTCGACGAGGCCAACAAGTTTCGCCGCCAACTGGTTGAAATCATGCACCGGCTCGACCTGTCGGGAGTCGACAGCTTCCTGCCGGATATGCCCGGGACGAACGACAGCCTGTTCGCCCAGAGTGAGGTCACGCTCGATATCCTCCGGACCGCTGCGGTTGCAGCGTCCGAACATTTCCGCGCAGCGCATTGTTTTTGTGTCAGGAGCGGGGCGATTTATGCGCCGTCCGGCTTGCCTGGCTGGCGCTATGCACCGATCGCCGGGCGCAATGCCGTCCGCGGCTTGCTGCGCGCACGCTCGATCGCGTCGCAGGAAGCCGGAAACAAGGAAACGATGGCCGAGTTGGCCGAACTCGCCAGTGCGGATGGGATCGTCGCCGCGGGGTGGTCACTCGGAAGCAGATTCTACCACGACCTCAGCGAATCCGAGCTACCGACCGCTCCCCTCGCCATCGATATCGACCACGAGACGGTCGGCGGCAGCCCGCTGTGGCTGCGCGCCGAGCCCGATGAGGACCCCGAGCAGGCCGATGCGCTTGCTGCGATCATTGCGATCGGGCTAACGGGCCAGTGAGCCGCCTTCACCTCACTTTCGAGTGCCAGGGGCGGACCTGCGTCGGTACGATCGATACGGCACCTGGCACGAGCGGCCTGCTGATCGTCAGCGGGGGCAACGAAATCCGTTCGGGCGCTTTCCAGGGTCAATCCCGCCTTGCCGCCCGGATAGCTGCGGCGGGGTTCCCCGTGTTCCGCTTCGACCGGCGCGGCGTGGGCGACAGCGACGGCGAGAACCGCGGCTTTCGCAAGAGCGGGAAGGATATCTCCGCCGCGATCGAAGCATTTCGCGCGATTGCGCCGAACCTGCAGCGCGTCGTCGCCTTCGGCAATTGCGACGCCGCGAGCGCGCTGATGCTGGCACAGGGCGATCTGTGCGATGCGCTGGTCCTGTCCAACCCGTGGACGATCGAGGACGACAGCGGAGAACTGCCGCCCGCTGCGGTCCGCTCGCGTTATCTCGAAAAGCTGACGAACCCGCGCGAATTGCTCCGACTGGTGACCGGCAAGGTCAGCCTGGCGAAGCTGGCGGGCGGCCTGCGCAGAT
>JBGSPZ010000315.1:0-4082 GCA_041738375.1 Parerythrobacter sp.
CTCCTGCTCGCGCAGCATGTCCGCTTCGGCGGCGAAGACGATCCATTCAGGCGAGCGGGACAAGTCGGGTTGCACTTCGAGCATGCGGTCGATCGCCGCCGCCGCGCCCTCGCCGTCGCCCAGCAGCAACAAGGTGCGGACATATGCACGCGCAAGCCCGGCATCGCCGGGATTCTCCCGCACCGCCGCTGCCAGCGCGGCGGCGCCATCGTGCCAGCGGTTCTCTGCAAGAGCCGCGCGGTAATCGGTATCCGGTCCCTGCCCGAGCATATCACAGCCGCCGAGCGACGATGCGGACAGCGCACAGGCGAGGAGCGGAACGAGGGAACGGCGGCGAGACATCGTTACCGCCGATACCCGGCGCAGGTGAATTTATCGTAACCTGCAGCGGACGCGCAAGGAGACAGTGACTGGTCAAACCGGGCCGGCGCGCCTATCGGGCCGGTTTCGAAACCAGAGCTTACCGGAGTACTTCATGGGTTTCCGTTGCGGAATTGTCGGGCTGCCCAATGTCGGCAAGTCCACCCTGTTCAACGCCCTGACCGAGACGCAGAAGGCCGAGGCAGCCAATTACCCTTTCTGCACGATCGAACCCAATGTCGGCCAGGTTGCCGTGCCGGACGAGCGGCTGGACACAATCACCGCGATTGCCGGCTCGGCCAAGATCATCCCGACCCAGCTTGCCTTCGTCGATATCGCGGGCCTGGTGAAAGGCGCGAGCAAGGGCGAAGGTCTCGGCAACCAGTTCCTCGGTAACATCCGCGAAGTCGATGCGATCGTCCATGTGCTGCGCTGCTTCGAGGATGACGATATCCAGCATGTCAGCAACAGGGTTGATCCGCTGGCGGATGCGGAAGTGGTCGAGACCGAGCTGATGCTGTCCGACATCGAGAGCCTCGAAAAGCGGGTCGAGAACGCCAAGCGCCGCGCGACTGCGGGCGACAAGGAAGCCAAGGCGCTCGCCAGCGTTCTCGGGCAGGCGCTCGACCTGCTGAAGCAAGGCAAGCCAGCCCGCCTGACCGAGCCGAAGGACGATGTCGAGGCGAAGCTGTTCGAACAGGCACAGCTGCTCACCGCCAAGCCGGTGCTCTATGTCTGCAACGTCTCCGAAGCCGATGCGGCCGAAGGCAACGCCATGTCGGAGCAGGTCTTCGCCAAGGCCAAGGCCGAAGGCGCACAGGCGGTGGTGGTTTCCGCCGCGATCGAGGCCGATCTGATCACCATGCCGGTGGAGGACCGCGCCGAATTCCTTGCCGACCTCGGCCTAGAGGAAAGCGGCCTGTCGCGGGTCATCCGGGCGGGCTACGCGTTGCTCGGCCTGAAGACCTTCTTCACCGCCGGCCCGAAGGAAGCCCGCGCCTGGACCTTCCCCGATGGGGCCAAGGCCCCGCAGGCGGCAGGCGAAATCCACACCGACTTCGAACGCGGCTTCATCCGCGCCGAAACCATCGCCTACGACGACTATGTCGCCCTGAACGGCGAAGCCGGCGCGCGCGATGCGGGCAAGCTGCGGCAGGAAGGCAAGGAGTATCTGGTGCAGGACGGCGACGTGTTGCTGTTCAAGTTCAACGTGTGAAGCCAATCAGGCACCGCAGTCGAAAATGCCCTTGGCGGAGTAGACCGTGCGATCGCGATCGTCGGTGATGGTCAGCGCACCGGAATAGGAGACGGTTTCCATCCCGCTCTGCGCTGCGCTCGCCTCGTCCAGTTCTAGCCGGATCGAATTGGCCATGCCGTCGTATTTCGCGCGCGCCGCATAGGGCAACTCGTCCGATCCCATGTCGGGCGAGGCTTTCACCACCTTCCCTTCATGCAGGAACGCCGCTTCGTCAGCCTGGGCAATAAGCAGCAAATCGCCGCGCTTGGTCTCACTGAAATTGCACCCCGCGCCGAACAGGTCCGCCTCCTCGATCCGCGCAAAGCTGATCGGTTCGAGCGTGATCGGAACCGGCGGGCCGAGAGCGTCCTTGTTCATCTGTGCGATATCGACCGGCGCGGTCTCGGACTTGTCCGCGCAGGATGCTAGCGCGAAGGGCAGGAGGTAGAAGGTTGCAATCCGCATCGGTGTCTCCGCAACGGTTTCCCGCCATCGGACATCGACGGCCTCACCCATTGCGACAAACAATGCGAGGCTAGGGGGCGCAGTTCCGGTTATTCGCAGAATTCCGGTCTCGGGCTGCGAGATGAGGACGCTGTGTGTCTGCAAATGGGGTGGAAAGCAGAATGGGACCTCTTGAATCTGAAAGCGGAGAAAGCACACGCTATTCCGCCGTACCTCTTGTAGCAGCAATCGAACCACCTTCTGCCTTGGCTATCCACCCAGATTAGGGCAAAACGCTATGAAACCGGTTGGCGATTCAAAGATGACTGGAATTATCGAAGATTTTGCAACGTATTTGGAGTGCAAATGGTATGGTGACTTCGAACACGAGTATCCGATCTCCAGCCATCCATGCTGGCAGAATTGGCGCTACTTTTGTGAGAATAATGGTTCATCTGTCTGGCGCTGTCGATCTCTTGGAGAAGCGTACCAGCACTACTCTTGGACAGGCGATGAGCCAGCCGGGGATTTCGCTAGACTCTCTTCCGAGCTGAAGATCGCAGTCTCGTCTGGGCATGAGTACGCTGCGTCCAAAACTTGCGAGCAGATATTTGAATGGGGTGGTGTCGCACGCAATCCTAAGGATAGATCAGTCCAATGGGTAAAGAACTGTTCCTCTTCGAAGAGACTGACACGTGAGCTTACGCGAGCGGTCGCAATTCTAACAAACAATAATGCAAATGCAGCTGCCTTCGATGGCACTAGTCTGCTGATGAACTCAGCTATGACTAAGGTCTATGCGGCTACGGATCCAGATTCCCTGATAATTTATGACGGACGCGTCGGCGCTGCTCTTGGCCTTCTCGCTAGAGATTTTCTCACCGAACAGGGCTTCGAGACCGTCCCACTTGAACTCAATTTTCCCTGGGGTACTTCACCAAGCGGCCGGAAAATTGGTGGCAAGGACGCTAGGAATGCGTCCGATGGGGCTTTCAAGTTTAGTAGGCTCTTCGGGGCGAGAAAAGACCACCTACACGCAGAGAAAATGAGATCAGCGAGTGCTCTACTTAGGCTCGTTGCAACTAGGATTGATCCTCACGATCCGGGCATTCTATCCAAGCTCGAGAAAGCTCTCTTCATGGTTGGGTTTGACGTACGATCCGCGAGGGCCTGATGCAGGTGGCAACCGCACGCATACATTGTCGCCAATTCTTCTGCCGCAATTGCAAGGCTACAAAATAGGTTAACGAGGAAACTCTGCCTGCTTTCAAGGAAAACCATAGTCCGCACGAACTTCAGAAATGGGTCGGTAACCTAACATCCGCTTTGGGGAAACCTGTCGGCTCTCAGCCGGTATGAGGATCACGCAAAGCCTCTCACTTCCTTCCGAACAGCTTCTCGACGTCTTCCATCGACAGCTTGACCCAGGTCGGGCGGCCATGGTTGCACTGGCCCGACCGGGGCGTGCGTTCCATTTCGCGCAGCAGCGCATTCATCTCGGCGACCGAGAGTGTGCGCCCTGCCCGCACCGATCCGTGGCATGCCATCGTCGCCAGCACGAGATCGAGCTTTTCGCCCAGCAGGATCGCCTCGCCGTGTTTCGCGATATCGTCCGCAATGTCGCGCAGCAGGGCGTGCGGATCGGATTTCGCGAGCGCCGACGGAACCGCGCGCACCAGCATGGCATCGGGGCCGAAACGCTCGATAACGAGGCCCAGTTCGCCCAATTGCCCGATCGCGGCCTCGAGCCGGTCGCAGTCGGGCTCGCCCAGCTCCACTACTTCGGGCAGCAGCAGCGCCTGGCTGCGTTTCACCGCCTCCCCTGCCCCCGCCGCGCGCAAGCGTTCGAGCACGAGCCGTTCGTGCGCAGCATGCTGGTCGACGATCACCAGCCCGTCTGCCGCCTCGGCGATGACATAGGTGTTGGCGACCTGCCCGCGCGCAATGCCGAGCGGATAGCTCTGCGTTGCCACCTCCGCGACTTCCGCCCTGCCCTGCGGTTCGGCGATGACTTCGCCGGGATCGTGGCGATAGGGCATCG
>JBGSPZ010000353.1:0-3496 GCA_041738375.1 Parerythrobacter sp.
GCGATAGGCGGCTTCGAGCAGCGGCACCGCGTCTCCGGGCCTCTCCAGCGCGATCAGGATCGCGCCATGCGTCGCAACGCTCCGCGCCGCAGCCGTCGCATCGCTGTCGGCACCGAGCGCATCGACGGCCTGCTGCGAAAGCACAAGCGCTTCTTCGAATTCGCCGCGATTGTAGGCGGCGACGGCTTCAACCAAATCGGGGGGCTCGCCAGCTTCCTGCGCGGCAAGCGGCTGCGCGAGACATGCTGAAATCAATGCGACAAACCGCCAGCCCTTATGGTGGCGGCTCACCCGGACCAGTTTTTGCGCAATTGTCCCCAGCATGCCACGTCCCCTCGGGGCGGGATGCTATGGCATAGCAGGCAAATCGACAAGCCAGCTTGCAGACCAAAAAGGCCGAGGATTCAGCCGTCTCAGCCCTGTCGCACGCGGGCGAGGAACTCGCTGACCTGATTGCGCATATTGGCTGCCTGGCCCTCGAGCTCGGTGGCTGAGCTGAGCACTTGCGAGGCGGCCGCGCCGGTCGACATGGCGGTTTCGCGCACCTCGACAATACGGCTCGACACTTCGTCGCTGCTGCGTGCGGCGAGATCGATACTGCGGGCGAGATCCTGTCCGGCGACCGACTGCTGGTCGACCGCCGAAGCGATCGAAATCGCGGTGGCTTCGAGCTGTTCGATCTGGTGGCCGATCTCGCGCAGTACCTTGACGCTGTTGCCGGTGGAATCCTGCATCGCGCGGATCTGGGCCGAAACCTCTTCGGTCGCGCGGCTGGTTTGCGCGGCCAGTTCCTTGACCTCGGAAGCAACGACCGCGAAGCCGCGTCCCGCTTCGCCGCCGCGCGCCGCCTCGATCGAGGCGTTGAGCGCGAGCAGATTGGTGCGCTTGGCGATCGACTGGATCAGCTCGACAATGTCGCCGACCTGTGACGCCGAAGACGAGAGGGCCGAAATGGTTTCGTCGGCTTTCTCGGCCGAATCCGAGGCCTTGCGGGCCAGCTCGGCAGAAGAAGCTGCCTGCCGGCTGATCTCGCCGATCGACATGGCAAATTCATCGCTCGCGGCAGCAGCGGCGGTAACGCCGGTCGATGCTTCTTTCATCGATTCCACCACCAGACCCGCCTGGCTCGTCGCCTGCTCGGCAGCGGCAGCCATCGAACTGGCGGTCGCTTGGAGCTGGCTCGAAGCCGAGGCGACGCCGCCGACGATTTCGCCGACCTGCTGCTCGAACCGGTTGGCAAACATCGCCATTTCCTGCTTGCGGGCCTCGGCTGCCGCCTTGCGCCCGGCCATCAGCTCGTCGAGCTTGCGTCCGGATTTGAGGAACACTTCGAGCGCGCGCGCCAGATCGCCGATCTCGTCGGGGCGCTTGGTGCCGGTCGATGCGATGTCACGCTCGCCCGAGGCAAGCCGCCGCATCCCGTCGGTGATTTCGAGAAATGGCGCGATGACCTGGTCGAGAATGAACTTGAGGCTTACCAGAGCGAGGACGATCGTGACCGCTGCGATCGCAAGAATTGCGACCCGCATCACTGGCACCGCCTCGGGATTTGCGAAACCGTAGAGCGCGGATGCGATCACCACAGCGAGGCCCGACATCGTGAAAACCGAGGCGATTTTGGCCTTGGCTGCCAGCGGCTTCAGCATGAACCAGCGTGCAAGCGCGGAGCCTTCGCTCCTTTCATCGGCATAGTCGATCTCGACTGCGGCAATCTCGCGCGAGAGTTCCAGCGCGAGAATATCGGTCTGCGCGTTCATGCTTGCTTCCTTTCGGGGGGACTTTGAGGCGCCAACTGGGTGAGATGCTGGGCGATCTGGTCTTTCGGCATGGCTTTGAAATAGAGCCAGCCCTGGATCTGGTCGCAGCCGGCCGCCCGGACGAGATCCGCTTGGGCTTCGGTTTCGACACCTTCGGCGGTGACGTGCATCTTGAGCGCCTGGGCCATCGAGATGCTGGACAGCATCATCGCACGCGAGCCTTCGTCGCCTTCCGAATCGACCACCAGCGAACGGTCGAGCTTGAGCTTCTCGAACCGGAACTGGCGCAGGAAACCAATCGAGGCGTAGCCGGTGCCGAAATCGTCGAGCACGACATTCACGCCGAAACTGCGGATGATGTCGAGGCTGCGCTCCGCGACCACCGGATCGAGCACGAGACAGGTCTCGGTGATTTCGAGTTCGAGCCGGTCGGGCTCGAAACCGGTTTCTTCGAGAATCTGGCCGAGGTGGATCGGGAATTCGGGATTTCGCAACTGCGCGGCCGAGATGTTGACCGATAGCTTGATCCCGTTCCACTCCAGCGCGTCGCGGCAACTCTGTCGCAGAACGAACAGGCCGATGGCATTGATCAGCCCCGATTCCTCGGCGACCGGGATGAAGACATTGGGTCCGACCACCTTGCCGTCGGGCCTGTGCCAGCGCAGCAGCGATTCCACCGCGACGACCTGATGCGACTGGGCATCGACGAGCGGCTGGTAGTGAACCACGAGCTCACCTTCGAGCAGCGCCTTGCGCAGTTCGACGTCCATGTCGCGGATCGCCTCGAGATTGCGGTCGAAGTCTTGCTTGAAACAGGTGCAGCGCATCTTGCCGCCGCGCTTGGACGCATACATCGCGACATCCGCGCGGCGCAGCAGCTCCGAAGAATCGAGCGCAGCCGCACGTGTGCTGTACGCGAGGCCGATGCTCGCACCGATCGCAATCCTTCGATCCTCGACCGGGATCGGTTGAGTGAGACGGTCCAGAGTGGCACGGCAGATGCCTTCGAGGAGCGTGTTGCACAGCGGTCCGGACATGCAGATGGCAAATTCATCGCCGCCGAGGCGGAAGGTTTTGGCTTCCGTGCCACAAGCCTCGAGCAGGACGTTTGCCGCTTCCCGGATCAGCTTGTCCCCCACGGCGTGACCATAGAGATCATTGACCATCTTGAACCCGTCAAGGTCGATCAGGGCTACGGCAACTTCGTCATGGTTCGCCAGACCTTGGCGAATGGCACCATGCATCGCCCGGCGGTTGGGGAGGAGGGACAGGCTGTCGGTCAGCCCAAGGGTTTCGAGTTCGGCGATGCTTGCCATGCCGATGCGGCACAGCAGGGCAGCGGATGCCGCATAGATCGCGATCCCGCCGATGATAAGCGAGAATGTTGCGCCCGAATCCATCGTGCTGGTCAGGAGAACTGCGGTCACCCCGCCGAATATCAGCGTCAGCACGACCAGCGGTGCAATGACCATTGTTCGCGGCGAGACACTGAATTTCCGCCAGGATTCGAACATTGCGCTCCCCATACTCGGGCGAGTTGCACCGATCTTCCCGGTCCTAACCAAACGTCCCTAAGGTCCGGTTAATTCGACCGTCGGCGGACCATCCGCTGCGCCGGGTCTGTGATCACGTGACGCTGCTGCGCCTCGCGCTCGGACTTGCGGACAAATAGCCCCTGATGTCCTTCGGTGGGCCGGAAGCGCGTCGTGCGGCCCAAGGCGGTCTCGCCCGCGCCCAGC
>JBGSPZ010000369.1:0-2377 GCA_041738375.1 Parerythrobacter sp.
CCTGCCCCACCCGCCGCGCGCCATAGCCGCGCCGCAGCAGCGATCCGGCTTGCGCCCGGGCATAGGCCGCATCGTCGACATAGCCGAGCTCGACATAGCGCGCGACAAGGCCATGAATGTCCGGCTGGCAATCCTCTTCCCATCCCCGCTCGCGCAATTTGCGCGCCAGATAGGCCTCCAGCTTGGCCGCACTGGTGGAAAATCGCGCCAGATAGGACAGCGCAAGATCGCGTAAACGCTCGCTATTCAGCGGTTTGGGCGGCCCCTTCCGGCGCTTTCCTGTTATGGCACGGTCGGTCATCGGCCATATTCGTGCCACAGTCATTGGGAAATGGGAAAGTTTGAAATAGGCTACAACGCGACTAGAAGCACACCAAACCGACAAACGGGCGCAGGGGGTGCCCCTTAAGGGACGGGTTTCGAACCAGAAAATATGACCGCAGACACCAAGAACGACGCCACACTTGTGCCGACGCCCAATGACTGCGCCCTGCCGCGCCGGCGGTCGGATTTCGCCACCTTCAGCGAGGCGATCGACTACGCCGCCAGGTCGGAAAAGGGTCTGAACTTCCACGACATGCGCGGGACGCTTGAGCGCGTCTACCCCTACCGCCAGATGCGCGAGGATGCGCTGGTCATGGCGCGCCGCATGGTCGCCTCGGGCATCGGCAAGAACGATCGCGTCGCGCTGATCGCCGAAACCTGCCCCGAATTCGCCGCGCTGTTCTGTGCCTGCATCTACACCGGCGCATGGCCGGTGCCGCTGCCCCTGCCGACCGGGTTCGGCGGCAAGGACGGCTACATCGACCAGCTGGCGGTCCAGCTCGAAAGCTCCGACCCCAAGATCCTGATCTATCCCCCCGAAATCGCCGAATTGGCGCAGGCCGCCGCTGACCGGCAGGGCTGTGAAGGGACCGACTGGGACAGCTTTGCCCGGCGCGAGGCAGCGGACGTGGTTCTGCCCGAGGCATCGCCGGACGATATCTGTTATCTGCAATATTCCTCCGGCTCGACCCGCTTCCCGACCGGCGTCGCAGTGACCCACGAGGCTTTGCTGCACAATCTGCGCGGCCATTCGACCTCGATGAAATTCCGCGAGAACGACCGCGTGGTCAGCTGGCTGCCATGGTACCACGATATGGGGCTGGTCGGCTGCTTCCTCTCGGTGATCGCCAATCAGGCATCGATCGACTATATCAAGACCGAGCATTTCGCCCGGCGTCCGCTTGCATGGCTCGACCTGATCAGCCGCAACCAGGGCACCACGCTGAGCTACTCGCCGACCTTCGGCTACGACAACTGCGCGCGCCGCATTTCCAGCCAGAGCCAGGTAAGCGACCGGTTCGACCTGTCGCGCTGGCGCATCGCGGGCAACGGGGCGGACATGATCCGGCCCGACGTGATGCAGAACTTCGTCAACGCTTTTGCCGATGCCGGTTTCAAGGCGAGCGCCTTCACCCCGTCCTACGGCCTTGCCGAAGCGACGCTGGCGGTCACCGTGATGCCGCCGGGCGAAGGAATCCGGGTCGAACTGGTCGAGGAAGAGCGGCTCTCGGGCACCCGCGGCGACCTTTCCCGCCCCGCGCGCTACCGCGCGATCGTCAATTGCGGCAAGCCGATCGATGGGATGCAGGTCGAGATCCGCGGCGAGAACGATGCCGCCAAGCGCGATCACCAGATCGGCAAGGTGTGGTGCCGCGGCAAGAGCGTGATGCACAGCTACTTCCGCAACGAGGAGGCGACCAACGACTGCCTGGTAGGCGGCTGGCTCGACACCGGCGACATGGGCTACATGGCGGATGGGTACCTGTTCATCGTCGGCCGGGCGAAGGACATGATCATCATCAACGGCAAGAACCACTGGCCGCAGGATATCGAATGGGCGGTGGAGCAGCTGCCTGGCTTCAACCACGGCGACATCGCCGCCTTCAGCATCGAGACCGAGAGCGGCGAGGAAGCCCCCGCTGTGCTGGTCCATTGCCGCGTGTCCGACCCCGAAGAACGCACCCGCCTGCACGAACAGATCCGCGACAAGGTCCGCTCGATCACCGGCATGAACTGCGTGGTCGAACTGGTCCCCCCGCGCACCCTGCCGCGCACCAGCTCGGGCAAGCTCAGCCGCGCGAAGGCGAAACGGCTGTATCTCGCGGGCGAAATCCAGCCCCTGCCGGTGCTCGAAGCGGCCTGACTGTCAGTCGCCCGCCGGATCGACCCATTCGATGCGGATGGGGCCGGCGCGGTCCACCAGTCTCACATCGCTCGCACCGTTCTCGCGCAGCGTCCTGGCCACCAGCTCGGCCGCATCGTCCCGCCCGATAACGCGCAGCATCATGCCGTTGCGGGCAGAGGCCCACGCGGCCAGCTGCAACGTCGCCGT
>JBGSPZ010000376.1:0-3449 GCA_041738375.1 Parerythrobacter sp.
GCCGGGCCGTTGCGGGCGATGGCGTACTGCAGCCCGAAAAAGCCGCCGAGCCCCAGCGCTGCGATTATGGCGAGCGTCCAGCCCATGCGTTTGCGCCCCCTGCGTGTCATGCAGGCGGGGCTAACGCGTTGCCGTGCGGGAATAAAGCACTATCGCGGTGTCAGACGAGTTTGCGCGCGACCTTTTCGACCAGTGCGATATCGTCGGAGATCTCGCCCAAGACGGCGATGGACCCGTCTTCCAGGCGGCGGATCAACACCACACCGAATTCGGCACCTTCGGATGAAAGATCGGCCAGTTCGCGGGTTTCGAGCTTGCGCAGCTTCTTGGCGAGCGCGGGGCGAACAGCGTCGGCGGGAGCAACCGCTTTGCCCGCCTCTTCCTTGCGCAAACGGCGCTCGGTCTGGACAACACCCTTGAGGCCGCCCTCGGCCTGGGTGAGAAACCCTGCGAGTTCGCCGCGTCCCACCGACAAGCGGCGGGCATGGGCCAGCACACTGGCGTATTCGGCGAGCCGCGTCTTGTCGTAGTCGACGCCGAACACCAGCTTGACCACCGGGGTCATCGGCGCGCGATCCTGCGTCGTCAGCCCGCTTTCGGCCACCAGTTCGCTGAATTCTTCGGGGTCGTCCTCGGCGGCGAGGCAGACGTCGTAAGCGCGGCTGACTGCCGCATAGAGCGCGCTGCGCGAACGGTCTTCCGACGAATGCGCCGCAAGCGCCAGTTCGCGCGCTTCTGCCAGGCAGTCATACAGGCCGGCTTGCGGATCGGTCACGATCGCCATGGCTTCGGGTGCGTCATCGAGCTGGCTGCCGGTATCCAGTGCGTCCCCGTGCGCGACCGGCGGCGCGAAAGCATCGTCCGGTTCGAATGGCTCGGCTGCGGTGCCGGGTTCGTCTTCGAACGGTGGCTTGCCGAAGGAGACCTGCGCCCGGACGACAGTGTCCGCGACCGGTGGCAGGGCCTGCTTCTTCGTCAGCAAGGGAGAGCGCGGGGCAAACATCGGCTGGTCGCCGAAATCGTCCTCGTCCTCATCGTCTTCGAAAGCATCTCGTGTGACGGTACGCGGGGCAATCAGTGAAGAGAGGCGCGAGACGACCGCATCGTCTTCCTCGTATTCTTCGTCCTCTTCGGGGCTGTTGCCGTAGTCGACTGTGTATTTTCCGGCGTCTTCCGCCACGATCGCCGCAGGGTCATATCCGGCGTCTGACCAATCGTCGTCATCGGGCCAAGCGCCAGCGCTGTCCTCACTGTCCAAACCGAATTGCGGCACCGGCCATTCGCTTTCGTCGAGTTCGGCCTCGCCAGTTGCTACGGGCGAGAGGTCGGCGATCCCGCCACCCGGACCATCGGCCCAGTCGGTCGCGTCTGCCAGGTCCACCGGGGGCGGTGCAATGTCGTCGAGCGAAGCTTCGAGCGCCGATGCATCTTCGTCAACGGTAATGTCGCCATGGTCGAGTGCCTGGTCGATCTCGAGCAGCAATTCGTCGGAGGTGATCTGATCGGCCATTTCCTTCCAGTTGATCACGCCATAGATGAAATCGATGGTTTCGCCGTCGCTCGAATAGGGCAGCAGAATGCCGCGATAGAGGATCGTCGCATCGCGCTGGTTGACGAATTCGGCCTCGAACCCGATCGGTGCCTGGTTCGCAAGGATCTGCATGTAGTGATCGGTGATGCGGCTGAGCAGCGAGCGGCTGGGCACGTCCGACAGGCGTTCGATCGCGATGTCCGCTCCGCACTCCCCGCCCAAGGCGCGGCCGATATACTGGATCGCAGGGTCTTCGATACCTGCCGTAAAATCCAGCAAGACGCTGAACGGTCCGAAATCCGGCAGGTTTTCCGGTTCGAGGTCCTCGATAGAGGGAAAGGCGCGGTCGGCCAGCAAGCTCGCCCAGTGGTTGTAGGCGCGCACCTGCATCCGGCGCTCGTCGGTGCCGATCGCCGCCGGGGGCAGCTCACGACCGATTTCGTCTTCGCCGCTGTCCCAGTCGCGCTCGTCGTCGCTTTCACCGGTCAGCCCGAAGTTTCCGCGCAACGTGTCCATGAGCCTGGCAAGCCCCCTTCGTATTCATCCGAAGGTGCCTTGTCGCTTACCATAGTAAACATTGCGTTAAGTGCTTTGCGATCCGGAGCCGGCCCAGAAACCCCGCGGTCATGCCGGGTGCCCCCATCCGGCAGGCCATCACAGCATGTAACGCATCCGGATCGACTGGCTCGAAGTCCCGCTTTCGACCGTGAAAGCTGCGGATCCGAAGCTCGGCGGGCCCATCCGCACCTTGGCATCGCGTGAAAAGCCGAAGCCTTCCTTCGGCATCATCATCAACGCGCGGTCGGCCTTGTTGTTGTTGTTCTCGTCATGCAGCAGCGCGATTGCGTAGCGCCCCGGCTTGACGCCGGCGAAGCTCAGGCTGACGGTCTTCCCGGCGGGGACGACAACGCTGTTGGCGCTGGACTTCTTGCATTTGGGAAAATCGTCCTCGTCGGGCGTCAGGCAGGCGCGCACCACGCCCTTGGTGTTGCGCAGGTCTGTGACGGTGACCTTGATCGTCGCGGTCTGAGCTGTGGTCCACCCCTGCAGCATCAACCCGCCAGCGACGATGCCGCTCAGCGCAAATAGGCGTCCGAGAGTCCCTTGTCGGTCCCGCACAGGCGATCCCAGAAACGAAAATAGAGGCCGTAGTTGCATTGATAACTCTCGTGATGACGCTGATGGTGGCTAGCGGTTATGAGCCAGTTACCCAACCTCGAATGAACAAGCGCACGGGGAAAAGCTTCCCACCCCATGTGATTGGTCACCCCCATCACGGTCATGATGGCGAGCACTAGGCCGAGCATGGCGACATGGATCGGGATCAGGAACACCAGCGCGGGAATCACCACCGCGCCGGTAAGTGCTTCGCTCGGGTGGAAACTCATCGCCGCCCAAGCGGTGGGCGGGCGGCTCGCGTGGTGCACCGCATGGGCGATCCGGAAGGGCGCGGGGCGGTGCATGTAGCGATGGGTCCAGTAGAACCACGTGTCGTGCGCAAAGAGGTATGCGAAGACGGAAACCGGGGCATACCACAGCGGATAATCCGTCCAGCTGCTGTAGATCCGGGTCCACCCAAGGTTCTGCCAGCCCCAGGCGACGACGCCCGCCGGCACGCCGTAGATCGCGGCTGAAGCGAGCGACCAGCCGATTTCCTTGCGGATTTGCGGGCCAAGCTTGGCATAGAATCCCGGTTTCACCCGCTCGGTCGCCCAGGCGAACAGCCCGCTCGTGGCGAGATAGCGCAATGCGACGATCAGCGTCATCGCCAAGGCGGAAAGAAGGATCGCTGCGGTCATTGCCGGCCGCTATGCACGATACTGCGGCGCATTGTCAGCCCGCTTGTTGCCCCCATGCGCTGCAGGCCGGATCGGCCGCCACGACCGCCCGGCGCAATGCGGCGCGTGCCAGCCGCTCG